>JAIORR010000068.1 GCA_021108055.1 Candidatus Cloacimonadota bacterium | reverse complement strand
TTTTTTCCCAGAAATGTCTGTTCCAGAGTTAGGGGAATCTGGTAGGAACGCTTTCCAAGAGCAAAAGAGAGTGAATTATTTATTGCTGCTGCCGTAAGTTCAAGAGTAGGTTCACCAATACCCTTAGCCCCAAAAGGTCCAAACGGATCTTCATTTTCAATCAATATTGGATCAATATTATTAATGTCTTTAATAGTGGGGATCAGGTATTCATCCAGGTTCAACGATTTGACTTCGCCATTCTGAATATTAAAATCTTCCAATATTCCGTAACCCATTCCCTGCGTTACGCCTCCGTAAACCTGACCTTCGGCACCCAACCGATTTATAACTTTTCCCACATCGTGAGCAGCGGTTATCTTCTCCACTTCGATCTTTCCTGTATGCGTATCGATGCGGGTTTCCACGATCTGACAGCCGTAAACATAAGTAAAATAAGCATTGCCCTGTCCCGTTTCTTCTTCCCAGTTTACATCGGGACCTTTGAACCAGCCGTAAGCCGAAAGATTGACTCCATCCCAATAAGCTTTTTCTGCAGCTTCAGAGAATTTTACAGGCTTAATTTTCGGATTCCTATCTTTGCGATAAATGTATCCGTTTTTCCATTCGGTTTCTTCCAATCTGGAAACTTTAAGATCATCTTTTATTATTTCAAAAATTCTTATCTTTATAATATTGGCAGCTTTGATAGTAGCGTTGCCTCCAACGATCGTACCGCGGGAAGCGACCGTGGGACCACCATCTGTTATTGTAGAAGTCTGAGGTTCAAGAAACGTAATATCATCGAGCGGAACACCCAATACTTCCGATGTTACCTGGCAGAATGTGGTGCGAAGCCCCTGACCATTTTCGTTAACTCCGGTAAAAATAATTACACTTCCGTCTGCCTGAACAGAAACGATGGCCGAGGATGCATCCGTACCTTCCGCACCAAGCGAGCAGCCACGATAACTGCAAGATAATCCGATACCATATTTGTATTTTCTGCTTACAGCATTCGATTTTTTATATTGTTCGTATTTTTCTTGGTAATTACTTTTTTCTACAGCTTCCCCGATGACCTGGTGCAAAGATACTTTATGTTCCGATAATTTCTGTCCGCTGGCAGTGATGCTTCCCTGCTTGAAACCATTTATTTTGCGAATTTCCAGAGGTGTGATCCCGCAAATTTCTGCAATTTCATCCATCAGGGATTCCTGGGCAAAAATAACCTGCGGTGAACCGAATCCCCTGAAAGCAGCAGTGTATGTATTATTTGTATAAACTCCTTTTACATCGGTGAGTACGTTCTCTATCTCGTAAGGTCCGGTTGCCTGAACCACCGAGCGCCAGGTTACGAAGAATGTTTGCGAAGAATATGCTCCGCTGTCTGCCAGGATGTTTATCTTCATTGCCTTCAGTTTGCCATCGTTATTGAAACCTACTTTATAGGTCATGATGTAGGGATGGCGTTTATAACTTTCTTTGAGCGAATCTTCCCGAGTGTAAGTCATTTTTACAGGCTTTCCTGTTAGTTTGGAAAGTAGTGCAGCCCGACAGGCAATGTTATTAATTATATCATCTTTACCACCGAAAGAGCCTCCCAGAGTAGAACCGAATACATTTACCCTGTTCAGTTTCAATCCCATAAAAATAGCAACAACCTTGCGTGTAGTAAATGGATTTTGGATAGAACCATAAACCTTGTATCCTTTTGTTGTGGGGTCGGGAGCAACTGTGATGGATTCCGGTTCGATGTAGGCATGTTCAACAAATCCGGTGCGGTATTTTCTTTCGATCACCCTGTCGGATTCGGCAAAACCTTTTTCCACATCACCTTTAATGAGCGGATAATGATTTACTACATTGCTTTTATATTCGGGATGGATCAAACGGGCATCCGGTTTTACAGCTTCTTCAATATCGGTGAGAGGTTTTATGGGTTCATACTCAACCCGGATTGCATCCACAGCCGCATAAGCCTGTTCTTTTGTGGTTGCAGCTACAACTGATAGAACATCTCCGGCAAAGAAAACTTCGTCATTTACAATGGGCAGATAATCTCTGCGAATAGGTCCGACTTTCTTTTCTCCGGGAATGTCTTTATATAAACCAATTGCCTGTACACCTGGCATTTTTTCTGCACGGGAAATATCGAGCTTGGTGATCTTTCCTGCGGGAATATCTGTGTAGCGAACTGCTCCATAAAGCATACCGGAAAATTTGAGGTCATCACCATAAATAGCTTTGCCGGTAACTTTCTCGTAGCCGTCAACGCGCCTGACTCTTTTTCCAAT
>JAIORR010000215.1 GCA_021108055.1 Candidatus Cloacimonadota bacterium | reverse complement strand
TTTTCTTTTTTATTGAATATCTTCGTTTGGTAGTTTCCGATATATCCGTCGATTTCTTTAGCTTCCGAATTCGTGAAAACTTTTATAAGCGGATGCTTGTTGATTTCATCATTAAGTTCAGCGAGATAATCCGAGATTTTCTTTCCATCAACAGATTCAGCAAGCCGGTGAAGATTTCCACCCAGTTTATCTTTTCTTTCGATGAGTGCTACTTCAAAACCCTGTTCTGCAACAGAAAGAGCCGCTGTCATACCGGAAAGTCCTCCACCGATAACGAGTGCTGTTTGTCTAACATCCAAAGAAATTGAGTGAAGTGATTCCAGAAGTCTGACTTTTCCAATTGCAATTTTTGTAAGGATCTTTGCCTTTTCAGTTGCACCTTCTTTATCATCTTTATGAACCCAGCTACACTGATTCCTGATATTTGCCATATCGAAAAGATATGGATTCAATCCTGCTTCTCTCAATGTTTCCTGGAATAAAGGTTCGTGAGTACTCGGTGAGCAGGAAGAAACAACAACTCGATTAAGTTTATATTCATCGATAATTTCCTTCATTTTTTCCTGAGTATCCTGTGAGCAGGTGAAAAGATTTTCCTCAGCATAAACAACATTGGGCAGGGTTTTGGCAAATTTAACCACTTCAGGAACATTTACCACACTTCCGATATTTATACCACAATGGCACACGAAAACACCGATCCTCGGCTTCTTTCCGCTTACATCGATTTCTTCGGGATAAACTTTTTCAGTTATTTCTGTTCCGCGAACTTCCGAAAGTATTTCTGCAGAACCTGCCACTGCTCCCGATGCCTGCATAACTGTTTCCGGAATATCTTTTGGTGAAGCTGCCGGACCGCAAACATAAATTCCGGGTCTGGTAGTCTGGATGGATGACATTCCTGTATTCTCTACAAAATTAAATTCATTAAGACGAACATCGAGTTTATCGGTTACATCCACCATATCTCTGGTTGGTGTAAGTCCGATAGAAAGCACGACCATTTCAAATTCTTCAATTTCAAGTTCTCCATTTTCTTTCACATAATATAATTCCAGGTTTCCTGTTTCTTTTATCTCTTTTATCTTTCCAACTCTCGAGCGAATAAACCTGACTCCCACATCTTTTGCCTGATCATAGAATTTATCAAAATCTTTTCCGTAAGCACGAATATCCATAAAGAAAATCGTAGGTTCAACGGTTTTTACATGCTCCTTGGCAATTATCGCTTCTTTGAGAGCATACATACAGCAAACAGAAGAACAATACGGCATGTGAGAATTCTCATTTCTGGAACCTACACACTGTATCCAGGCAATTTTGGTGGGAACTTTGCCGTCAGCAGGTCTTTGCAGATGACCCTCAAAAGGACCTGAAGCGGCTAATACTCTTTCAAACTGGATACTCGTAAGCACATTTTTATATCTGCCGTAACCATATTCATGTAGTGCAGTAGGATCAAACTTCTCAGACCCGTTTGCAATAATCACAGAGCCAATATTCAGGTTTAGAAATTTTTCTTTTTGCTCAAAATCGATTGCTTCCGCTTCACAGAATTCCGTACAGATATTGCACTCTCCGGTAGTTAGCTGCACACAGTAGTTCGGATCGATATTGGCATAATTAGGAACAGCCTGAGCATAAGGAATGTAAATAGCAGATCTTTTTATCAATCCTTCATCAAATTCAGATAGAATGGGAACAGGTTCGTTTTCCGTGATCTTTTCTAATTTTACTCCTGTTTTGGTAGGACAAACGCTAACGCAGGCTCCGCAGGTCTGGCACACATCAGATAGAGCATCAAAAGCAGGAACTACAACACGTTTATACCCTCTATTTGCGAAACCGATCGCTCCTTTTCCCATTCTTTCTTTACACATTCGCACGCATAATCCGCAGAGAATACAATCTTCATTCTTCAGTTCGATCCTCGGTTTTCCAACTCCCATTTCTTCGGCAAGATCTTTTAAAACTTCAGAATCCGGGCATTTTGCCAGAAGCAATTCGAGCATAATTTTACGAGTTTTTATCACTCGCTTTGTATCGGTTTTGATAACAAGACCTTCTTGAGCAGGATAAGTGCAGGAAGCCTGGATAGATGTTCTTCCGTTTTTCTGACTTACCTCGACGACGCATAAGCGGCAAGCTCCATAAGCTGGTAATGCTTTATGATAACATAAAGTCGGGATTTTTATACCAAGTTTATCGGCTGCTTGAAGAATTGTGGAACCTTCTTCTACTTCTACCTTTATTCCATTAATAGTTAAATTAATCATATTTATACCCTTTCTTTTTTAAA
>JAIORR010000172.1 GCA_021108055.1 Candidatus Cloacimonadota bacterium | reverse complement strand
ACTGTAAACGAAGCAATGGAGTGACCACACAAGAAATGAGTACTCGTGTTATCGATTATCTTATCTGGAAACGATTTTGAAGAATTATAAATTTTTTCATTCGGAATTACCTTGTAATCGAGGTGTTTTCCAGATGATAATGGAAATTGTCTTGTGGCAGGTTTGATGATCATTTCATCTTGAGTAGGATAATACACCGTAGAAACGATCTTGATCTCTTCAATTTCCTGATTCTGTTGTAAAAGGATGTTTGCTGCTAAATGAGGAAGTGCAGGATAACCCTCTTCTCCAAAATTACGGCAGTTTTGATAGATCAATTCCGTATAACCGTCATTCGAAATAAATTCCGGCATTTCAAAATTGTATGTTTGCACAATTGTTTCGGCAGTCAATAACTGCATACAAAACATAACAATAATCCAAATTGTGATTTTTTTCATTTTAATATCTTCCTTTATATTTTATTTTTTTTATAACCTTCATATTACAATTCTGGTTGCTAAACTCTGGCTTAGTAACCTTAACAATATTCCCAAACCGGGGTTTGGGAATGAGAATCTTTAGTTCCTCTAGGATATTTATCATATATCCTGTATCACACTATTTTTAAAGGAATTGAATGAAATTATTCCTGTTTTTTTGTCAAATCATTTCAGCTAATAGCAAAGGAATCCGTAACTTACGGATCATTCATTAATGATAAATTTTTAACTAAAACGAATGGATTTAGATATGTAAAGCGTTGTAAAAAAAAAGATTATTTTTGAAGTAAGTTAATTAAATCCCACAAAGGGATTATCTCTTGTTTCCTTTCCAATAGTGCTGGATGGACCATGACCGGGTAGAATGATCGTGTCATCTGGAAGTATAAAGAGCTTTTCATGTATCGATTTTATTAAAGTGTTAAAATTTCCACCGGGAAGATCGGTTCTTCCCACACTTTCCGAAAAAAGAGTATCACCGCAAAAAAGTAAATTTCCTGTTAATATCGAAATCCCGCCACTGGAATGACCGGGAGTGTGAATGATCTTAACATTATTTTTCCCAAGTTTTATAATCTCATTATCTTTAAAAAGAATATCTGCTTCCGGCGAGATAATAGTTTCCTCAAAATAGCTGCTCAGGTTTTTTTCGGTATTTAACAGCATATCCGCATCTAATGAATGAATACATAACGGCAAATCAAAATTTGCCTTAATCAAGGCATTTCCACCGATATGATCACCGTGTCCGTGAGTGTTAATAATGTATTTCAAATCTAATTTCAGGTTTTTGATCTCATCGACCAGCACTTTATCCGAAGCAGCCGGATCGATTATCATTGCCTGCCGTGATTCTTCATCCCACACGAGGTAAGTATTTGTACCGAATTCCGGAAGTACATTATACACTTTATATTTCATAAAATCACCTATATTAAAAATTCTTCGACTTTTGCTGGTGGCATTTTTTTAATTTCCACCGTTTGATGCAATTGATATTTCTTTCCATAAATCACTGTCGATGTATCGGGAGCTTTATTACAATAACGCAAAAGCAGTGAAGCTGCGATTTTGATCTCATCTTCGTCAGGCTGGATCATTGAATTCAATACAGCTATTGGTCCTGGAAAATCTTTCGCCTGTAAAATTATCTCGCTAATGGTAAGGTTGGTGAGAGCATCGTTATCTTTTTCGTTCCTGCCAACTATTAACTTTGTATTATCACTTATCCGAAAATGCCTGCCAATTTTAAGGAATTCAATAAAGTTGATTGTAAACATATCGTGATCCATCAGGTCACACAAACGTCGCGAATAACCCGCATCCGTAAGCAGGCAGCCACCACCGGGATTCTGATAATATGTAATGCCGAATTTCCTTGCCATTTCTATTTGACGGTGTCTTCCCCTGCCCTGGATGTCCAGCATATCTTCTTTGTTTACCCAACCCTCACGTATCGGAAGAGTATCGGTAAGTAGTTTCTGCGAAAGCGGACGAATCATCAGGTCTTTATTATCACTGAGCTTTCCCACAGCATTCAAAGCATCTTTCCTCTGGCTCATGGGACGCTGACCGACAACTTCACCCGAGATAATAAAATCTATATTATATTCCTTCATCAATGATGCTGCTTCTTTAAACATCAAGCCATGACAATCGATGCAGGGATTCATGTTCTTCCCAAAACCATAACGTGGATTTTTCAGCATTTTTAGATGCTTTTGGGAAATATCATGAACGATCAGTTCAAAATCTATCTGCTCTGCTGCTTTTAATGCGCTCTCCGGTTCGAAGAACGGACTTTTAAAGAATATTGGAAG
>JAIORR010000351.1 GCA_021108055.1 Candidatus Cloacimonadota bacterium | reverse complement strand
TCATTCCAGGTAAAGCAGCGGATTTATGGGTGCTCCTCTTTTCCGAAGTTCAAAGTGAACACATGGATATTCTACCGAACCTGTTTTCCCGGACAGAGCTATCATCTGGTTTTTTAATATTTTTTCTCCCTTTGAAACAAGCAACGTACTATTGTGAGAATAAAGAGTATGAAACCCGTTCTGATGATCTATAATAACCAATTTTCCTGCACCGTTATACCATTCGGCAAAAGCTACCACACCATCTTCAACTGCAACTATCCCCGATCCTTCCTCGGCAGCGATGTCAATTCCATTATTGAAGGTACTTACTTTATATTCTTCACTTTTATGTTCTCCATATCCTCGAATTATACTGCCTTTGATGGGCCAGATCAGTTTAGGAGAAGAAAATTTATAAGTAAAATGTTCGGTCATAATATCTGACTGCAGCTTGGTAATAAGTTCGTCGATTGCAGCAGCTTCTGCTTCCAATTGTTTTTTTCTTTCATTCGCTGCCTGTTGTTCTCTATCAAGTTTTGTAATACTTCCTTCCAAAGAACCGATCTGCTTTGAATATTTCCTGCTCTTCTTTTTTGTAAGTATGCGTGACCAGATAATGTCTTCGTATTTCCTGTTCTTCTTTTTCTTATCTTTCTCAATATCTGTTTTTTGTCCTTTAGCAATATTGATCATATCTGCCGTTCCCAGGATCAACGATGCAAGCAAATGACTGTCTATTTTCTTTTCAGGAAAAATAATACCCTGATAGTGTGCAATGGCAAGTTCATAAAATTCTTTCTGACAGAGTATATTCAAACCTTCCAATTGTTTGCCGGATTTTTCCAGTTCTTTGATTGTTATATCGAGCTTCTTCTTGGTTTCACTTTCGGATTTTTTTAACCCTTTTATTTTCTTATCGGCTTGCTTTTTCTTTTTTTGTGTTTTTTGCAGGTCTGCTTCTTTCTTTTTTTTCTGTTCTTCTTTTTCCTTTATCAGTTGTTGTTCTTCAGTGATCTTTTCGTTCAGTTTATCCAACTGTTTTTTCTTCTCATCCAGACTCTGAGAAAAAGCCGGATAAGAAACCGAAAACATTAAGAATATTATTATTATCTTTTTCATTTTCATTCTTCCTGCTTGAGAGGGAAATTCTATAAGATCGTAAATTATGTCAAGTTGTTCGGAAAGTAAGAAAAAGCCCCGACAATAGTCGAGGCTTAATAATCTAACTTATTACTATTTCATCTCACCAGAGGACTGGTGAGCTACATTATTTCATCAGGATCATTTTTTTAGTACTGGTATATCTGCCATCTGATCTCATTTTGTAGAAATATATCCCGCTTGAAACACTATTGCCGTTATCATCGGTTCCGTTCCATACGACCTGATGTTCTCCTGCTTCCATTTTTTCATTTGCCAGTGTTTTGATCTTCTGACCTTTGATATTATAAATGCTGATCTCAATGTTTGCATTGTTTCCCGTTGTGAACATTATGGTTGTTTCAGGATTGAACGGATTGGGATAGTTACTTACAAGTTGATCTACGAATAATGGTATATTATTTTCGTCAGAGCCGGCAGAAGTCTGAGAATATGCAATACCTTTTATACAGAAATTAAAGTCGTAGCTTGAAAGGGGAAGCCAACTACTTGTTCGAATGTATGCTCCTTTCCCTTCCATTTGTGGACCATCATCATGGTATGCTGCAGGGATGGCACCTGATAATGAGTGGAGCCTGTATCCAATATAATATTCAGCATCGGTATCTATCAGAGCAAAATCTTCCAAAACAACTTCTACCCATTCTCCTGCAACAAAATCAACAATTTGCTTTTCGGTAATAAGGACTTCTCCTTTCCAAAGTTGTCCAAAAAGTTCTCCGTCTGCAGGATTGAATGGCGCAACGAATCTTACTTTCGAGAAAAAATCATTAGAAAGATTTGCAATATCATCTCCGGCAACACGAATTCCACAACTCATATTTTGAGTAATTTGAATCGTTTCGGAAGGATCTCCTGCAAAATGTTTTATATGTTCATACTGATATTCTTCCAATGCAAAATCGATCTCTTGATTCGTTGCCGTGATCTCAACAACAGCACTATCGAAATAATTTTCAGAAGAACTTGCAGTAGCTGTGAATGTACCAGGAAGAACACCGGCTATGGTATAATCACCGGAAGCATCAGCAACTCCGGAAGTTTCTAATATATCATCCTGGTAATAATTTATATGGGTATTTTCGGGATTAATGGATGCTGTCACGGTTCCCGTAATATCTTCATAATCATCAAGGTAGAAAATCAAAGTATGACTTGCTTCGGTCAGTTCAACTT
>JAIORR010000078.1 GCA_021108055.1 Candidatus Cloacimonadota bacterium | reverse complement strand
TTTTACTTTCAACAACAGATTCACCGCAGATATTGCATAAAACAGTATCGAAGATGCGAGAATATTCCGGTTCAGGCATATTGATCTTTTCAATTTGCACAATATCCTTTTCGGAAGCTGTAAGAATCAGATTTATTCTTTCTTCTCCGGAAATCTGTGTATCGTATAGCTTTGTTCTGAAACCGGATTTCCTGCTGATGCGAACTGCCTTTCCGGAAGCTCTATGATAAAATGTGTAAATCATCTTTCCATAATCTTTAAAAATAAGGTTTCCTTTGCCGAAAGTGCAGCCGGAAAGAAATTGAACTGCATCGACTCCGCAGGCATCATTTTCTACGATGGCAACCATTTCTTCATCAACTGCCCGTTCCGAAGAAAAATGATCCAGGGCTGCTTTTGTCATTCGCCAGCCCATTGCCAGCCCGGGACAGTTATGCCCGTGGAATTGAACGGCTTTTTGGTAGGATTTCATTTTAACTCACCCCTAATCCCTCTCTTCGATTCAAGAGAGGGGAAATTGAGATAGGCAAGAAGAATACACACCCCGTCTTCCAACTTCCGTTTGTATCGTTGGAATCCACCCCTCTCAAGAGGGGATTAAGATAGGCAAGAAGTTACACAAGATTACACCCCTTTGCCGGTGGTTGCCAGACTGAGTGATGCATGCTTCACGCCTTTGGCTGCTTTCAATTTATTTGTCAGTTCTTCCAGCTTATGAGGTTTGCCTTTTACTACCACGATCTCAAAGCAGTTATCGTGATCCAGGTGAATATGCTGGGAAGAAAGAATGTATTTATGATAGTTGTGCTGGATGTTGGTGAGATTATTTACCAGGTCACGCTGGTTATGATCAAAAACCATGATGATAGCACCGGCAACTTCTTTATCTTCCGCCCATTCCTGCCGGATGAGTTTGTCTCTTATGAGGTCTGCAATGGCATTGGAACGGTTGGCGTAATTCTCTTTTTTGATGTGTTTATCGAATTTCTTCAGAAGCTCTTTTTCCAGCGAAACACCAAACCTTATTAATTTCGACATAACAACTCCTTTCGTGTTACGAATGGCAGGAAAGTGTTACGATGATGGATGTCAATAAAAATTTTTAGCCGCGAAGATCGCGAAGGAAACACGAAGGGGAGGGTTTTACACTCTGGTTACTAAGCCCCAGCTTAGTAACCTATAAGAAATGCTTATTACCAATTTCTTAACGCAATTTATATTATGTCGGTCTAAGAAAAAAAATTCACTTACAGGTTATAATAATTTTCTATTCATCCACAATAAACAAAATTAATATTATGTAGAATCTCTTTGCAATTACTTGTTAACGACTTTTTTGTTTTTATAATTTTTCAATAAGATACCTTGAGAACTACTGTTTGTTTTCGGGGGATGCTTGTAATTTTAACAATGCCGAGTTTTATCTTGACGCATTAGACTCAAGACAGAATTGGTCCAAAAAACAGGAGAAGAAATGATAAAATTACCGGAATTGAAAATCGGGAAATTAGTAGCAAAACTCCCAATAATTCAAGGTGGAATGGGAGTTGGCATTTCAATGTCCGGCTTAGCTTCGGCAGTAGCAAACGAAGGAGGGATAGGAGTTATATCTTCAGTTGGCCTCGGATTGATAACAAAACCGAAAGCTGTAACTTACTGGGAAGCAAACAAGATAGCTTTACGAGAAGAGATAAGAAAAGCCAGAAAAAAATCTAGCGGAATTATTGGTGTAAATCTAATGGTTGCTTGTACGGATTTTGATGATCTGGTAAAAGTCGTTTTGGAAGAGGAAATAGATATTCTTTTTATAGGAGCCGGATTACCATTGAAAATTCCAAAAAATCTGACACTGGAATATATGCGAAAAATCAAAACGAAGATCGTACCGATCGTATCTTCAGCCAGAGCTGCAAAGCTTATTTTCCATTCCTGGGAAAAGAATTATAATCATATTCCTGATGCTGTTGTAGTAGAAGGTCCGCTGGCAGGAGGACACCTGGGTTTTAAAATAGATCAGATCGATGATCCGAAATATAAGCTGGAAAACCTGATTCCGGAAGTTATATCGATTCTTAAACCTTTTGCACAAAAATTTGGTAAGAAGATCCCGGTAATTGCTGCCGGTGGAATCTTCAATGGTAAAGATATTTATAAATTTCTTAGTCTTGGAGCTGATGGAGTTCAATTAGGAACAAGGTTTGTAGCAACTTATGAATGTGATGCTGATATTGAATTCAAAAAAGAATTCATCAGATCAAAAAAAGAAGATATTGTAATTATACAAAGTCCGGTTGGTATGCCTGGTCGTGCAATTAATAATAAATTCTTAAAAGATGTTACAAAAGGAATAAAAAAGCCGTTCAAATGCGAATGGAGGTGTCTGAAAACCTGTGACTTCAAAAACAC
>JAIORR010000055.1 GCA_021108055.1 Candidatus Cloacimonadota bacterium | reverse complement strand
TGCGAAATTCAGAACAGCAACCGATCCCAGAATGATAGCGAGCCGTAACCACGGTTCTCCGTTTTCAATTCTGATTCGAGTATAATAAACAGTAGTTCGGATCCATTCGATTCCTGCCATCATTAAACAGGCTTGAATGATGATTGCTGCGATCTTTGTTTTCCAAAATAAAAAGAATGGAATTAAAATACTGACTATTTGTAAAATCAATAAATTTGCTCGTCCAAAATGGGCAGCTAACAATAAAAAACACAAAATTACGGGTAATATTTTTAAGAAAATTTTCATCTTCTTTTCCTTATTTTTTTAACCACAGAGATCACGGAGAGCACAGAGTTTTCTTACATTTTTAAAAAATTTCCATAAAAAATGAACACTTGTTCATCCGTGCAGATCCGTGTTAATCAGCGGCTAATTTCTTTACTCACACAACAAATCCCAGTTCCCCTCGAACATCATCCACTTCTCATTTTCCGAATCGTAATAGAATGTAATTAATCGATGTTTCAACTCGGGATGATCTTCCATAAATTTTTCATACGCATCGGAGGGTATGTAATTCGATACAACTTCCGGCGGGTCATTTTTCCCTGTCCAGACGAATTTCTGTTCTCCGAGATTGCTGCGTGTTTTGGTTGCCAGTCTTTGCACAGGTTCATCATCATAATCTCCCAACAGGATAACATAATCAGCATTTTTTTCGATCCTTAATGAATCCAGGAATGCAAAATATTTTTTTCCGGCTTTTTTCCAATCCCGTTTAAAATCTTTGAAAATGAATGTTTCTTTCATTTCCACCTGTCTATCGATATGAAGTGCAACAAGTTTCACTTTTGTAGTTTCACTGTTTTCACGAATGCCTAACTGAATGTAGTAATCTCCTTTTTCCAATTCTCCGGAAAGGATGCTGTTCTCTTTATCATAATCGAGTTGACGGTCGTTATGATAGAATCTTCCATCCTGGAAGATCGTGGTGGAAATGTTATCCGGATTCAGTGTTACCGGCAGGAAGTCTTTATCAACTAATTTGAATTCGATAAATGCGAGCGATTCGACTTCTTTTTCCTGTTGTTTCACACTTGTGTGTTTAACGAAGTTGTTTTTCTTCACATCATAATTCTGCCAGACCGAATCTGCCATCACTACTATCGTGGAAGGAATGCGGGTGTATTGGGCAGGAATGTGGTTTGCCCTCAGAACATAACAGCTTAACGTCTTAAAATTATAATCCTGCAGGAATTCTGCTTCCAGCATTTTATCGAGAGAAAGCAGTCCTGCTGAAGCTGAATCTTCTTCGATCTTATAGCGGGAATGTAATTCTTCGATAATTTGAGAAATAGCTTCCAATGCAGAAATATCTTTCCATTTTTTAAGCTCTTGGGGAACGCAGGTCTCCGGCAGAACTTCGTAGAAAACGCTTGGTGAAAGCAGATTTTTCCACTTTGTGTCCGACAGTTCTTTATCTTCCAGTTCCATATAAAAATCAAACAGATTCTGCCATTGAGTTACCGATGCTTCCCAGAAAAATTTCACATCTATCGAACTGATTTTCTCCCAGAATATTTCCGGAATATCAGGATTGATCACGATAAAATCAAGAAGGGATTGTTTATTATTCCTGCATTTCTCGAAAATCTCAACGAAGCTTGAATCCGCTTCCTGTGCATATTCAGGGATGGGGGTGGACTGAAAATTCTTTATTCTTTCGTTATATTTTTCAACAATTAGTTTTTTCCTTTCCTTAAAGAAATCCGGTTCCTTCTCTCTTTCTGTTTTCACATCCGGAAATTGAAAAACGAGATCTTCACTTTCCAATGTTCGTTCTTTCAAAGTAAACTGGAATTCGTTGGATATTGTACTATCATCAAAGGGAATTACTTTGTAATCGAACAGACTGTCTTTACGGGCAATTGCCAGGAAGCCGCCTTTTCCGATGGTGACCTCTTTTGTGCCGGTGCTATCAGTCTTTATTCCCAGAAGTGTGCGCAGCATTGAGAAATTGAAAGCCATAATATTTATCACAGCTTTGGGAACAGGATTTCCAGCACTATCAACTACAGTAAATTTCACCTTTCTTGTATCCTGGTAGAACGAGGTTGAATTTATATAATTATTCCTTGATGACTTTACAACAACTTCTTCCGTGCTGTCCGGGAAAGTGCTGCGAGCCAGAACGAGAAGAGCTTTATTAACGGCACTCGTGAACCAGGTGGAATTGAGATAATAATCCGGTTCGGCAGCTCCCACGTAATACCACTTTCCATCTACAAAGACTTCCGTCCAGGCGTGGTTATTATCCATATGTCCCCACCAGGGAGTCCAGGCAGGTCTGGCGGGAATTCCTATAGTTCGGCAGGCAGAAATAAAAAACACCTGCATCTCACCGCATCTGCCGATATTGCTTTTCTGCTGAATTGTGATCGGGTT
>JAIORR010000256.1 GCA_021108055.1 Candidatus Cloacimonadota bacterium | reverse complement strand
TTTCATAATTTCAACAACTTTATCAGATTCTTTCCTGCTATCATTTCCTTTTCTTCTTCCGAAATATTTGCATATTTTACTGCCATCATCGATGGGGAAGGAGCGAAAAACGGAGCAGAAGAACCAAAAAGTAATCGATTTGCTCCAAACTTTTTGCATACATCCTCGATTCCGCAGTGTAATTGAAAATGAGAAGTCTCGATATATAGATTTTGCGTCTTGGAAAGCAAAGCATATATTTGTCGGTTGAACCGGAAAGAAGCTCTCGTTAGAACTATTGGAAGATTCGGGTGATTATCACACAAAGAATATAATTGATCCCAATTTGTCTCTTCAAAATCTATAAAAAGAGGAATAGCATTTTGTTCCAATTCATTTAATAATTTCCCTGAACACCATTCCGACAAAGACCAATTATGTGTTTTGGGGAAAATCCTGACAGCTCGAATATTTTTTTCCAAAATCTCACAGACGATCTTTTCCGGTTCAGGCATTTCTCCCGTATGATGTGGAACTAAAACCAGGCAAGGATAGAGGTTTTTGCTTGTTCCAACGCAGGAGCGTAGGAACGAGGTGAGAACTTCCATAAGTTTCCGGTTACCGAATGTTGGATCGTATTCTTTGGCGAAAGAATGATAGACCAATGATTTTTCTATGCCTGCTTTCTCCATTATATCAATGAGTTCTGTTGCTGTTTCAATGCTTTTCGGCATTGGCACGGATAATTTGCCGAGACAACAATTTGAATCAAAAAAGATCATATTTTTATCCTTTTTTATTAGACCGGACTTCACATCCGAATTTATTCGGGGTGGAGTTCGGAATGCTATCTGCAATGTAACATCAAATGTTCAGGATGTTGACTGCAATGTTCCACCTCAAGTTCGGAATGGCGACTGCAATTATTCTGTAGTTTTTAGTTTTCTTTCAACATCACTTATTCAAAAACTAATAAAAGCTTGGAATTTTTTCCGGTTTTCATGCAAGCTTCCGTCTCAGAGTCTCCGCTTATTTTTTTTATAACCTCTTAATCGGATGCTTATAAAATAAGCAAGATTTTTTTTTTAATGTTAAAAAAACAGGACTGAATTATTCAATCCAGCCCTATGTAGATATCGATTTGTAGCTGTCAACATAGTGTTGACCCGATATTAACGATTTATTTTTGGAGTAAAACAACCGCCTGCCCCGTTGTATAACTGGGGTGTTGTTTTTTGAGTTGCATGCAACTCATATAAAATAAACGACTGCATCGCTTTGCATTAACACGGTTAATGCACTCCAAATTAGCTTGTTCCCACGCAGGAGCGTGGGAACGAGTTAAAACACTGTCTCGGTGTTTGTCTTTGAATGATCGGAACAGTTGATCGAACAAGGTGCTTTCCCCATCCATACCTCTCCTATCCGGCGGAGTATTTACTCTTCTCCCGAACAGGAGAGTTTCTAACGGATGAGGTAGGAAGAAATTTATGAAAATCGCTGTCCTGATTTATCAAGTTTCTTGCTGTGAGACTTTGCGTTGAAAATATTAATATCTCAAGAACCTTGTGGATCCCTGTAGTTGCCGGTGTTCTTGTATCCAAGCTCCAGCTTGGATACATACTTATTGGCAATAAAGTGAAAACGGTTACCAGGCTGGGACTTGGTACCCAGAATCGAATTTTTTCGACTCGTAAGGTAAGCGACGAATCGAAGTAAAATTCCAATCCTTGCATCCGTTCTCCGATCTCTAAATTCCAACAACCACCGGACACTCCAAATCCACATTTATCCTTGCGAAAGTCTTTTATTTCTCCTTGCATTTCTAAGTTTTCCCTTTGGTAAAGGGAAATTGCAAAGGATTCAAAAGCATTCGCAGGTTATTTCACCATAAGCATTTTTCTAATTTCAACGTAATTATCCGATTTCAGCTTATAGAAGTAAACTCCACTTCCATATTCCGCTGCATCCCACTGGTAGGTATGTACACCAGGTTCAAAAGTTATACTCTCAAGAATTTGACCTCTTGAGTTATAGATTATTAACTCGGCAGTTATGTTTTCTGCTACATCAAATTCTATTATTGTTGTAGGGTTGAACGGATTTGGGAAGTTACCTTTTAAGGCTGTTTTAACTGGGATTTCCGGAATAATTTCTTCTTCATCCGGGATCATTAATGTAGTAGGTCCATAAAGATTTGTTACACCGGAATAATCTACACTTTCTATCCAGTACCAATATACATTATTGGGGACTATTTCGTATTCGTCTTCAAAAGCATAGTTTGTTGGTTCGAAAGTTGTACCTGCTCCGGGAATAAGACCTGTATTTATATGCATTCCTTCTGAAAGTTCTACAGTTTCAGATCGATAAATATTCCAACCAAGATTATTGGTTTCGGATTGCGTTGTCCAGCACAAGGTGGGTGTTCCGTTTGTGTACATAGCATAGAATGTAGAAAGCGTGAC
>JAIORR010000117.1 GCA_021108055.1 Candidatus Cloacimonadota bacterium | reverse complement strand
TTAAATATTGAAAATTCGTGTTTAAGCTTGCTTAAATAAAGTTGGCAAAATACTCTTTGGCTTGCCACGGGGATAGTCAACTTTAAGAATTTTCTTTATTTATCGAAATATCCAATGACAAAAAATCTTCTTATTAAAGTATTAATACTTATTATTGCTATTTTATTCTGGGAACAACAGGTTCTGATGAAAAGTCACATCCAGGATATATATGTTCCTATCAAACTAATTAATATTCCTTCTGATCTTGTTTTAGATGAAGATGAACTCCCGGAAGTTAGTATATCAATTCAAGCAAAAGGTCTGGCTTTTCTGTATATCAGATTTTCAAAAATATATTTTGAGATAAATGCAGAAGATTATAAATATGGGAAGAATCGTTTGAAGCTATCGGAGAAAGAATTGATATTTTCGGATAGGATCGATCTTAATATTTTAAATATTGAATTAGATAAAAATATCTATGTTTCGATGGATAAGCTGGTTGAAAAGAAAAAACCTATTGAAATTCAATATGCTTCTGCAAAAGATGAAAAGTTTTTCATTGAAAATAAAATAGTAAATCAACAGCAAAAGGTAACACTCAAAGGTCCTCTCGGAATTCTTAATGATATTAAAAAAATCCAGACCGAGAAGATTTCAAGAAAAAAGGTAGAAAACGGGAAACTCTCTGTCGTTATAATAAATCCGGATCCGAAGGTTCAATTGCTGAAAGACAGGATTATCCTGAAGATCACTCAAACAAAAACGATAAACAGAACTATCTCATTGATACCGATCAGGTTCCCTGAAGAGAAAAATATTACGATTATTCCACAGAAAGTTTCTGTTATGGTACGCGGACCGGAAGAAATTGTTGAGAAGCTCAACAATAAATCTATCATTGTAAATCTAAATATTTCGGATATTGGAAAGGATTATGCAGAAATTACATTTGAAGTTCCATCCGGAGTGAAAATAATTGAATATACTCCTAAAAAAATTCAAGTTATTAAAAATGAATAATATTCATTTTAACTACATATAATGTTTAAAATACTTGCTTTTGAAACTTCCTGTGATGATACATCTGTTTCTGTGATCGATTCTAATTATAAAGTCTATTCAAATCTTATATCTTCTCAGGTAACGCATAATGATTTTGGCGGTGTTGTTCCCGAACTGGCTTCACGGCTGCACCTGAAAAATATTATGCAATTAACTCGTGCTGCGATTAAAAAGGCTGATGTAACACCTGAAGAGATCGATGCGGTAGCTGTTTCTGTAAATCCCGGACTTATCGGAGCACTTCTCGTTGGAGTATCTTTTGCCAAGGGATTTGCATACGGTTTCAAAAAGCCTCTTATTGCTGTGAATCATATGCTTGGACATATCTATGCGAACAAAATTGATCATCCCGAACTTGAACCTCCTTATCTTGCCCTGGTTGTATCCGGCGGACATACGGAACTGGTCGATTTTCAATCTTTTGACAGATTTAAAATTGTTGGAAAAACCCGGGACGATGCTTCCGGAGAAGCATTTGATAAAATTGCTAAATTATTGAAATTAGGTTATCCTGGTGGTCCGATAATAGATAAAACTGCAAAAAATGGTAATCCCGAATTCTTTGATTTTCCACGGGCTTTAAACAGGAAGGATAATTTTGACTTCAGCTTCAGTGGTTTAAAAACGGCAGTAAGAAATTACCTGCTTTGCAAAGATGAAAAATTCATAAAAGATCATCTTACGGATATTACTGCTTCTGTGCAAAAAGCAATTATAGACAGCCTGGTAAAAAAAACTATCAATTATGCAAAGAAAAATAAAACGAAGATTATTATTGTGGCGGGTGGAGTTTCTGCTAATAGTATGTTAAGGAAAATGATGAAAGAAGAAACTGCAAAGATCAATATTAAAGTTTATTTTCCTGCTTTGGAATATTGTATGGACAATGCAGCTATGATCGGTGCTGCCGCAGTGGATAAATTTAAACGAAAGGAATTTGCAGATCTTTCTCTGAATGCTTTTTCTACAAAAGGCGTGAGATTTATCTGAAAAGAACCAACTCGACCGGATAAGCCGGTCGAGTTTTTTTCTTACTTAAAAATCAATTAACGATAATTATTTTACCAATAGCATTTTACGAGTTAGTTCTTTATTGTCAGTTTTCAATTTATAGAAATAAACTCCGCTGGAAACCAGTTCCCCGTTATCATCCCGTCCATTCCAGACCACTGAATGCTGACCCGATGAGAGCTGATTGGCTGAATTGCTGATAAGCTGTTTTACTTTCTGTCCTTTGATATTATAGATAATTAACTCCGTGTTCTCCGTATCCTCTGCGGTGGAAAACGAAATTGTCGTTTCAGGATTGAAGGGATTTGGATAATTCTGCATAAGAGAAATAGGAGATGATATTATCTCGGGATCTTCTGCTTCGTTTGAAGAATAGGAATACAAAGATAT
>JAIORR010000270.1 GCA_021108055.1 Candidatus Cloacimonadota bacterium | reverse complement strand
AGATATACATTGTAGCCGGTAAGTACTTCGGATGAAGATAGTTCTAAGAGAGTAAAATCATCAAAGTAGTAAGTTACGGTCTCACCGGTGGGAGCTGCTGCAAAGAAATCTACTACACCAAGCTGACACATTCCGGCACTTCCCGTAGCCTGCAGACTCCATTGCCATCCATGAACGAAAACACCATTCACGTAATATTCTGCCAGGTCACTATCGAGGTCGATATCGATCATACATTCGAACCAGGCTCCGTTTGGATATGTGAATGTGGCTGAGCTAGAACCGCCGGCATTGATGTAACCTGATCCATCGGTAGAAAAGTAGCTTTCTATTGCCCATTCGTTACGTAGATCGTCTCTACTCTCTCCTGTAAAATCATGCATCAGGTTAAAATATCCGCCGCAACCTGTTGCAACATAATATTGGAAGCTTACTATATAGTGCCCTGTGGTAAGATTACCGAACATATGGATTATATCTGAGGCTGCACCTTCGATCTTCACAGAATTCGGAGCACTGTTTGCCTGCTCGTCAGATACGTATGCATCATCGGCTCCACCGGGTGTTCCACTCCAGGGTATCCAGTCTGTTGTTTGCGTACACAGGTATTCGCCTGCTGTATAAGAATCGAAATCATCGAAGAATACTGGTACCGCAGGTGGAAGCCATGTAACTTTACCCAGTTCAGGATCTACTGCCACATTGATTGGCGGATCGAAGGTTGCACCACCAGCTTCTTCAATAGAAATATCATCCAGACCAATACCATATCCCCAACCATCTTCACCTTCAAATGCAATATAATAGTCATCTGAAAGATTAGGAAGAATAATTACTTCTTCTGTCCAATCCGGAATATCACCAAGGTATTCTGCCAGTAATGTCCATGCTCCAGCAGCTGAATCTTTATAGTAAACTCGCAAGAAATCCTGGTCTGGAGACCAGAATTGTTGAGCATGCCAGAATTTCAGTTCAACCTCTGTTGCAGTTCCCATATCGATCTGAGGTGTTATAAGCTTGGTGATATTACCCGTAGAGCCATTGAAATATGCATTGAAGCTGCCACCATGCGGATCAGCCGGATGTGTACCATTTACACCATAGGTATATTCCCAATCTTCTGTACCTGATACATATTCCTGGCTCCAGTCAATGGGTATTACACCACCTTCAAAGTCTTCAACGAAAGGAAGTGTATAAGATGTACCGCCGCCAATTGTACCATACAGAGCAAAGCTGAGATCATGATCTGTGAAAGCAGGCCACTGTGTAATAGATGAAATCCAGTCTGGTCCATTCCCAAAGCCGTTACCCGGATTTATCCAGTAGAACTCGGTACCATATTGATCGGTATGAGGCTGCCAACCCCACTGTCCGCCAACAGCAAATTCACAGATGTATTGCCAGGCAACCCAATAGATACCTTCTGTTAAGGTTACAACAGAAGACAGGGTAATATTCAGGTTACCAAGCCCATCATCTACTACAACACAAGCCGGAACATCGAAAAGTTCTGTTCCGGGCATACCGGGTGCATCTTCATAGATCTTAAGATTACCAAAGCCTGTTCCCGGTCCTGCACCATTCCAGAATCCACCCAGAACATCCATCGCATCGATATTCCATGTTTCTCCAACCGGAACTTCAAAGTCATCTGCTCCCCAGCAGTCATAGGAATCAAAAGACGGATCAACAAAATCCTGAGCTGCTATCACTCCATCTCCTGAGGGATTTGAGATTTGATCGTAAAGCAGGTCACGCGAACTGAAACTGAAGTTTCTTTGTCCTATCTGAATAGGATCAGAATTCAATGTGATCTCTGCAAATGCACTGCCTACAAACAAAAGGATTGTTAAAAAAAATAATGTCTTTTTCATTTCATTTCTCCTTAAAATAATTTTTTTACAAAATTTTCATTTAAAAAACCAGATTGCGATAGTAAAGTTTCGGACATAATAATTACGATAGTAACATTTCTTTTTGATTTTGATATTAGCGGTTTAAATTCTTTCATTTCATAATCCATAATTTCCTTCGATTATCTCTACAATATAAAAACCTACATAACATACTTTGGCATTTATTCTTTTTTGGAATTATTTTGTCAATTCTTTTATGATAAATTTTGGTTATTAAATAGAAATTATAAATGAAATAATAAAGTATTTACAAACTTAAGAAATTTATAATCTTCACTCACAGCTTAAATATAATCAAAGAAGAGCCTTGAAAATCGAAACTCTTTTTAGGTTTAAAGGTTATTTCATACAGAAAGAAAGTAGCCTGACCACTTGCAAATGGTCAGGCTAAATTCCCTTATTTCATCAGAATCTGTCTTTCCTGATTAAGTCTGACTATTCCGAAGGTATAAGAAATATTGAAAGTTCTATAACCTTCGTAAGGTCGATGTCACTATTTCATCAGTATCATTTTTTTAGTAGAAACATATTTTCCTGTTTTCATCTTAT
>JAIORR010000124.1 GCA_021108055.1 Candidatus Cloacimonadota bacterium | reverse complement strand
AATAAGGTTTATTATAAGTCTTCTTATTTCTATTAAGGTTAAAAATAACAGATAAGGTTTTTGCAAATAATTATAAAAACCTTATTTTAAAAGTTATAACCTTAGTAGAAAATAATCCGGCTAAACTCAAAACTTATTACCTTATTCAACAGCAAAACGAGCGTTCTGTATCTTGCTGATAATCAGCAAAGCATAGCTTAAGTTGACGCGTATGCCCGACAGCGGTTATAAACCCTGTCGGCGGATAAATAAATCACTTTTGGGGTTTTGAACCGCCAAAAGGGTAAAGTCGTTAAATTGAATTAAGCAGGATGTAATTTTAATACAGAATATATTTTACCTTTAACAACAAATTATTATCCGGATGAAACTATTTATTTTAAATATTTTTCTTCTCCCGGTTATTATGTTTATCTGTGTAAGAAAAACAACCGGTCAAACAGAAAATCGTCCCTTTATTTTTGGAATAAAAACAAATTACGGTTTTATTATTCCGCATTCCGAGAATATTAAAAGCATCTCTGATGCCAATCCATGGTCGGTTGAATTAGATTTCAGCCTGTTAAATACAAAGGATGAAGCCTATCAATTGTGTTTTTGTTACCCGAAAGTCGGTTTCACCCTTTCATATATCAACTTTAACAATCCTGATATTATTGGGCATGGTTATACTTTTTTACCTTTTATTGAACCTGTTTTTGGAGATCAAAAAAAAGTTAGATTTTCTTTACGCGGATCTGCAGGATTTATTTTTCTGGATCAACCTTATCACGAAACCAATAATCCACAAAATTTTTTTTACAGTACACATTTAAGTTTTATCCTGGCAATGAATTTTCGGTTGAATTATTTTATCAATGATCATATTAGTATTAATGCATCTGCGAATTACAATCATACATCAAACGGTGGATTGAAAGAACCAAACAAAGGTATAAATTTTCCGACGGCAAGTGTCGGACTTGATTACAATTTTCGACCCGCAGAATTCAAAACAAAAGAAAAAGTTACTTTAAATGATTTATATCCGAATCGAAACCGAATATATATTGCTCCTTTTTATACAGCAAAAAATACCGTGGGTGATAAAAAGCGATATCCGATATATGGATTATATTTAACATACAGCTATATTATCGCCCGAATTAGTGCCATAAATGCAAACATTGATCTTGTTGTCGATCATTTGGTAAAAAACCGTATAGACAGTGATTCGACCGGTAACTCCGGAACTGATCATAAAACAGCCGGACTAATGTTAGGACACGATTTACTCATGGGGAAATTCATATTTTCCGTTGATATTGGTATATATCTCTACAAAAAGCATGAAACTAAAGATAATTATTACCAGAGATATGGTGTAAAATACTTATTGAATGATCATTTTTTTATTGGTGCCAATCTGAAAGCTCACAGGCATGTTGCCGATTTTCTGGATTTCAGAATAGGCTATAAATTCTAATTTATCATGTTTTTAATATGATTATAATTATAAAATTGATTTATTTTAATTTTATATTTCATATAAACGTTCTAAATAGAAGGCATTTTAATGCCTTTTATTTTTGTGTTGGTAGCTGTTTATTATTTATATTTAAATTCAATATTACCTCTCTCTTTTCCTTTTATTATTTCCTCAATTACTTCTTTTTTCCATACAATTCCAAGTTGAGCATGTATCTCTCCTTTTCCTATTCTTCCTGAATAGATCCCTAAAAATCCTCTAATTCTACCAAAAATGGTATCATCTTTTATTTTACCTTCATCTCCAACATTATGAATGCCAGTTCTTTGATATACAACTGGAGAACCTGACAGTCCAGGGCGAGTTGCAGTGTCAATTAATATTTTAGGTAGTTGATTTTCGTTTACTGCCGGCTCAGTAGCTATACTTGCTTTTTTCCAAATTGGTAAACCTAAATATCGAAAATCAAAAAATGGATATCCAATTACAAAAGTTTCATCTCCAATTTTAGGTGGTATTTCATTGTTAAAATCTGCATTATTTATGGCTGAATAAATATATTTTTCATCAGTTTCCAATTCAATAGCTACAACATCAACTTTTTCTTTATATGTTGGGTGTATAAACCATTTTGGTTCTGACATTTCTTTGTCAAAGTATAAATCAATCTTATATTTTTCTGCTTCTCCATTACTATTTTTTATTCTAAGATAAGTTAAAAATATATCAGGTATACCCGAATGTTTATTTGAAATTGGCTCATAATTAATAGGATTTCTGCCAGAAACATTATGCCAATTTGTTATCAAATAAATCTTATCATTATAGTTATATAAGAAAGACGATGCTGTTGAAAATATCGTATCAGTTTCACTTAATCCTATAGCAATTTGATGTGTTACAAGAGAAAGGTAATCAGGTTTAATAATATTTTTATCTAATTCTCTCATATTGCTACCAA
This sequence comes from Candidatus Cloacimonadota bacterium, assembly GCA_021108055.1. Lineage (GTDB taxonomy): Bacteria > Cloacimonadota > Cloacimonadia > Cloacimonadales > TCS61 > JACNIV01. Next base: position 53 of record JAIORR010000124.1, on the reverse strand, counting down.
CATATAAGCATTCTATCGACAGTTGCGACATGCAGAATGCGAGTACTCAAAAT
>JAIORR010000337.1 GCA_021108055.1 Candidatus Cloacimonadota bacterium | reverse complement strand
AGGAGTAAAAATGAAAAAAGATATAATTCTTGCAGGAGTCGGTGGACAGGGAATTCTTTCCATTGCCACCATTATCGGGTATGCAGCCATAGAATCCGGGCTGAACCTGAAACAGGCAGAAGTTCATGGGATGAGCCAGCGCGGCGGCGATGTGCAATCTCACCTGCGGATTTCCGACAAAGAAATATTTTCCGATCTTATCCCTCATGGAGGAGCCGACTTGATACTATCCGTGGAACCGATGGAAGCACTTCGATATATGCCGTATCTTACTGAAAACGGCTGGTTTATCACGAATACAACCCCTTTTGTGAATATCCCGGATTATCCCGATACAAACAAACTGATAGATGAAATTAAGTCTATTAAAAATAACGTGGCAATTAATGCAGATCAGATAGCCAAAGACCTGGGCTCCAGCCGTTCTATGAATATGGTGATGCTGGGTGCTGCTTCGCTTTTTTTAGATATTCCTTATGATAAACTGGAAGAAGGCATCAAATTCATCTTTGGAAGAAAGGGTGAGAAGGTAGTAGAATCCAACCTGAAAGCTATGAAAGCCGGAAAGGATTTTGCAAAGAAGAATAAATAAAACATCAGGATTTGCTTCAGATTGAAAGATTTTAGATAAGAAAGAAAAGTTAAGACTCGTTCATAAAATATCAGCCCATCCGGATTCGGGTGGGCTGAATATTGTTGGTTTAATCGTCCCGATTGAACCATTAATTTTTCTTTAACACCGTCTCGATATGATTTTATCAACCAATTCTATTATTATGACAGTGACAGTCATCATCAACTTTCCCGATTCAAATCGGGACGATTGAACGAACTTTATAAGAGGTTCGGAATAAGAACAAACAAAAGAGTTCCAAAGATAATATATAAAGCGAATTAAATAAAACATTTGACACGGATAATCAATTATTTCAAAAGTAATTAATAAAAAGAAGTGATAGTAAAATAAAGAAGGAGAGATTATGCAATTACAGGATATGTTTGTAGCAATAGCAAAAAAATATTCTTCAAAAATTGCTGTTTATGATCAAGCTACCGATAAGGATATTCCTTACGAAAAAATGCTGATAGCCTCATTGATCCTGGCTAAGAAATTCAATAAATATAAAAGCCGATACATCGGGATAATGGTACCCACTTCTGCCGGTTGTATGCTTTCCGTACTGGGAGCATTGATGAGTGGAAAGATACCGGTTATGATCAACTATTCCACTGGAGCTCGCGAAAATTCGATCTATGCACAGGAAAAATGCAGCTTCAAAACCATTATTACCAGTAAAAAACTCCTGGAAAAGATCAATTGTGAACATGTACAGGGAATGGTTTACTTGGAAGATATCATGCCTTCCATAACTATTCTTGAAAAATTAGGAGCTTTATTTAAGTCCAAACTACCAACAAAAATGTTGCAATCTGCAGTTAATCATGGAGATGATGATGAAACAAGTGTAATTCTTTTTACCAGCGGTAGTGAAAAAGACCCTAAAGCTGTTCAATTAACTCATAAAAATATCGCTCATAATCTGATTAATATTCCCAATGTTATCAATGTTAATGAAAAAGATATTTTTGCCGGGACTTTGCCATTATTCCACATTTTCGGATTAACCACAAATTTCTGGCTTCCTCTTTCTCTCGGATGTTCAATAATAGCTCATGCCAATCCCTTGGATTATAAAGCCATTGTAGAATCTGTGAAGAAATATAAAATATCCATTTTGATTGGAACTCCTACTTTTTTTTACGGTTATTTGAAAAAAGCCAAGCCCGGAGATTTTTCTTCTGTAAGATTTGCAATGGCAGGTGCTGATAAGCTAACAGAAAAACTTCGTACGACTTATATTAAAGAACAAAATATGGAAATTTTGGAAGGATATGGAGCAACAGAAACCAGCCCTGTTGTTTCCGTTAACGTGCCCGGAGCAAATAAACCGGGAAGCATTGGCAAACCTTTACCAGGAGTTCATGTGAAAATTCTGGATAGAGAAACCGATAAAGAATTGTCTGCAAATGAAGAAGGCAAAATTTTTGTGAAAGGCGATCTGATTTCTATAGGATACCTTGGAGATATTGAAGAAACTTCTCTTCGTATGCATAATGGCTGGTATGATACCGGTGATATGGGAATTATAGATGAAGACGGTTTTCTGTGGCATCGAGGCAGACTCAGAAGATTCGTGAAAGTTGGCGGAGAAATGGTTTCTCTGGTTAAGGTTGAAGAAGTTTTAAACAGATTGTTGCCGGAAGGGGTGATCTGCTGCGTTGTGGATGTACCCAATCCAACTAAAGGTTCTGATGTAGTAGCGGCAGTTGCCACCGGTGAATTTGACAAGAAAAAGGTTCTGAAACATATGGCAAAAGAACTTCCGGCTATTGCTGTTCCCAAAGAATTTTATATAATAGAAGATATTCCGCTTATGGGTAGTGGCAAAGTAGCTTTCCGTCAGGTAGAGCAAATTTGTCGGGATATGCAGGAAAACGGGAAGAAATAATTT
>JAIORR010000015.1 GCA_021108055.1 Candidatus Cloacimonadota bacterium | reverse complement strand
CCTGGCAGGAGCGGAATACAACCATCCGGCAAAAGACCATAAAGAAGCTTTCTACCTGGCTTTGAACAATAATATCAACATCACGATCCATGCAGGCGAAGCTTACGGACCGGAAAGCATTCATCAGGCATTGCACTATTGCGGAACTCACCGTATCGGACATGGAACCAGACTTATCGAAGATGGTGATCTTTTAAATTATGTGAACGATCATCGCATTCCTTTGGAAATATGCATCACCAGTAATATGGATACAAAATCCGTAAAGAATATTAAGAATCATCCATTAAATTTTTATCTGGATTATGGACTTCGGGTTACTTTGAATACAGATAACAGGCTGGTTTCCAATACAACCTTGACAGATGAATATATGCTGGCAATAAACGAATTAGGTTTGAAATATCCGGAAATCAAATGTATTATCATAAATGGGTTTAAGAGTGCTTTTGTTCCTTATCGAGAAAGAGTTATCCTGATCAATAATGCACTGAAAGAAATGGAAATATTGGAAAAAGCCGAATTGAAAAGCAAGGTTGAAATAGAAGAAAAGATATAATAAATCAGGAATGCAACTATTATGAATATTATTTATTTAGCGATCGGACTGTTCTTCGGCGGATTATTTTCTATTTTTTATTTAAGATCCAAAAGAAGCAAGCTGGAAGCAAAAAACGAAATTCTGCAAGACAACCTTTCAAAAAACGAACTGGAACTTAAAGAAGAACGTGAAAGATCGCTTAAACTTCAATCTGAATTTATAAAGCAGGAAACCCTTAACCTGAACTTACAGGAAAAACTGGAAAGTCAGAAAAAAGAAATAGAAGAATTGCAAAAGAATTTTAAAGATGCATTCAAAAACCTGGCTAATGAGATTTTAGAAGAAAAGACGCAAAAATTCACTGAACAGAATCGTTCCAACCTGGATGAGATACTTAAACCGCTGAAAGAAAAAATAATGAATTTTGAGCAAAAGGTGGAACAAACAAACGAAAAAAACCGGCTGAGTAATACGTCTCTGGTCGAGCAGATAAAAAGTTTGAAAGACCTGAATAAAAAGATAAGTGACGATGCGGAAAATCTGACCAAAGCTCTTAAGGGAGACGTAAAAGTTCAAGGTAATTGGGGAGAGGTGATATTAGAACGCATATTGGAAGAATCGGGATTACGAAAAGGGATCGAATACGAAACACAAGGTAGAGGAATGGGTTTGAAAAGTGAAGAAGGGACTCCTTCCAAACCAGATTTTATTATAAAATTCCCAGATAATAAACACATAATTATAGATTCAAAAGTTTCTTTAATTGCCTATGAAAGATTAGTGAATTCGGAAAGCGAAGAACAGAAAAAAGGTTACAGAAAAGAATTAGAAAGATCTATTAAATCTCATATTGACGACCTGCATAAGAAGCACTATCAAACCAGGGAAGGATTGAATACACCGGATTATGTTTTCTTGTTTATGCCTATTGAAGCCAGCTTTACCATAGCTTTGCATCCCGATAGTTCTTTATTCAAATATGCTTTTGACAAAAAAGTTATTATTGTCGGACCCAGCGGTTTGATGGCAATTTTAAGGACTATCGAATCTATCTGGCGTCAGGACAATCAGACTAAACATGCAATGGAGATCGCCCGACAAAGTGGAAATTTGTATGATGCTTTTGTAAGAATGCTCGAAGACCTTGAAAAAGTCGGTTCGAATATTAACAGGGCTTCAAATTCATATCAGGATGCAGTTAAAAAACTTTCTTCAGGAAAAGGAAATCTGATTACAAGGGTTGAAAATATCAAGAAACTGGGAGCTAAAACCAGCAAACAGATGCCTGAAAAATTTGTGAAAGAAGAAAATCTTATAGAGAAAGAGTAAGTGTAATGATGAATATCTTTTATTGTTTAATAGAAAAAAATAAACAACAACTTATGGAGTAAAGTAATGACCAGAAAAAATGATGATGTTGATCCATCTAAGTATAAAATAATAAGAAAAGTAAAAGTTCGTCAGAGGGTAAATAGGCCGGGTGCGAACAGCAAACCATTTATTCTTACAGTTGGGATAATATTTATTACACTCATTCTGGCATATATTGGGATCAATATATTGCTGTATTTATTAGATATTGTATTTTAGTCACTTAATTCTTAAATCTTTACATATTTTTGCAAAATATTTTTACACATCTCTGTGAAGCCTTTATTAATAAGTGTTTACACAATTAAAATTTTTGCCCAACTTTTTAGATTATTATTTTTAGATGTTTCTCGGTGCTCTCTGTGTTATGCCAAAGGTTTACCAGCAAACCAAAGGCTTGTAAACCTTTGGCTGGCGTATAAATCTCGGTGGTGAATTCTTTTTGGTTTCGGTTTATCCGAGTTAGGATATTCCCGTCTCCGATCAACCCTGTAGGATAATTATTTTTTCTCTGCCAGTTTCCTCAGCACATAACTGGCAGCCCACATTCCCATAATTGCCGGAAGGTAAACCACCGAGCCCAGAGTTCCACGTTTTCTTCCAC
>JAIORR010000042.1 GCA_021108055.1 Candidatus Cloacimonadota bacterium | reverse complement strand
AGGTCATAATCTCGATACATCGAAAGTAAATATAAATTATCAAATTGCGAATAGGTGCTGATGATAAGGGCACTGGGATCATCTCCTATCTTACCGATTTCCCCATCGACCTGCAGCTCTGCATACTCACCCTGAATGGAAGTATTATTCAGAACGGTTCTCCAATCGAAGCCGATAACTCTTCTATAGTCCCTGTCCCCCACCTCTTCAGATTTCGTAGAATAAAGAGATGAAATCTCATTGTCGGTTATTTTCCATTTTTCTTCGGCATATTCACCATCAGGGATCAATAGATCTTTCAAGTCATCAGATTCGGGGACAACAAAATCCCTATCATAGACTGCTTCATAACCGGTTACACCGATATGAGTTCCGATGAAAGGAGAATACTCAAAATGACCACCGATAATATTTTCTTCCAGAGCATCTTTTCGAGGAGCAATGCTGATCGGATTATCATTACCAGAATAACTATTGAAATATTCTTCGGCAGATTCAAGCTCATCATCTGTGAATCTTCTGGTCATTGTGATATAGCAAAGAACATCATCGTCCTTATCAAACTCGCCGTTATCATTACTATCATAAACCACAGCATCTTTCTTGTCCTGTGAAAGAAAAAATACGGCATTCAGATTGCTGCGTTTCCAATCGAGAGCTAAACCCCTCAGAGCATATTCCTGAGTTCTGGAAACATCTCCAATAATTCCTGAAATTCTTTTATTAAAACCATAACCTGTTTTTCGGGGGCTGTAGAAATCTGTATTTTCCATAACCAGTCCTTCCCCAAAAGTAGCACGGAAATTTCCAGCATAGATCTTCAGATAATTCCTGCCCAGCAGATCCAGTTCTTTTTCATAGCCTACATAGAATTTGGAATCATTAAAGAAATCCTTATTATTAAATAAATTATCTTCCCCTTTCTGGTTGTTAAAAAGTAATCCGGCTTTCCACTCGTTCATATATCTGATCCTGAATTTATTCAATACATCGGGTCCGTCTGATTCCATATTAAAATAGCCCCAGTAAGATTGTGTTTTGATGCCCGGAGTTTTGGGGTCATCAGAGTTGGAGGTTATATACCTTATCATAGATTCACGATACATTTCCAAAGCATCGTCTCCATAGGGATTATCGTTATATTTCATCTGGTAATCTAAAAATATTTTCTTTGCAGCAGGCTGTTCTTTATAATAAACATAATGGCGAATATTTTTTGCTCCGTAATATGAGATTCCCGGGGAATGCCTGAGGTCACGATAACTGGAAAGCGTATCTCCGGCAGATCTTCGTTTAAGTATTGCAGAAACATCTATCGCAGAAGTATTTGGAATATTCAAAATATCGGAAAAAGGAAGTTTGTTAATATTTCGAGGTGTCATCAAAAAATCTTCCCACACATCGCTCATACCTTCCTGAAGTCCTTCATTGCTTCCCAACCTTTCGATAAGATAAGCTATTTCATCCCGCCTTAGAGAAGCTTCATCTTTATCATCATAATGAGAAATAATGACATACGGTTTGAGTTTGTTTAAAGTGATCTGATCGATAGAATCGATGTCTCTGAGGTCATAAATACTTTTGAAAAATTGAATATAAAATCGATAGTTAAAAATATCTTCTGCCTGTGCTTCTGTAATGGGTAATGTTTTTATTTCATTTAGAGAAGCTGTGTTCAAATCAATTTTTTTTGGTAAAATAATTGTACCGCTAAGTGTATTTCTATTTATTTCCCGATCATACTCATTAACTACTTCTTGATATTTTTTATCAAGTTCTTCTTTTGTTTCTGCAAAGAGAGAGAGTGTTACACAAAAAAGAATAATTGCTAAAAATTTATTCATAATCTTTCCCTAAACGCTTTATTAACGTTGAATTTGTACAACTTCATCAACATACTAATGTAAACAAAAAAATCAGCGTCCTTATTGTAAAGAATTTTTATAAACAAAGATGATTTTAAAAAATATTTGACAAGTCCCTTCTACTTAAGTTTTTTGCTAACGATTAATTGGAGGAGAAATGGCAGATAATACTTCGATAGAAAAAAAGAGTAAGTTCTCTCTCATAGAACTATTGATGATAATAATGTTGGTTGGAATCGTTTTCACGCTGATCATCCCATTAAGGAACGACAGGATCAACCAGAAAAAATTAAAGGAAGCTATATACAATATTCAGGTTATTGCCAGAGCAGATATAGCATTCAAAGAAGACCCTGCAAATGGTTATTACATCTTTGAACACACTATAATTAAACTTGATGAAGAGAATAACTACACTGGAGATGATCTTCTTAACATACAACACAAACTGAAGAAATCCGATGATCTATTCTATTTTGATTATTCGGTTTCCGATAGCACGGTGGTAGCTACAACAAATAAAAATTTTGGAAAAAATGGTGCAATTGTTTATTATTATCTTCCAAATGGACCCTGGGGAGTTGGAGACGACAAATTATCCAAGAATATAATTGACCCGAACTGGTTACCATAATTTCCGAATATGAATTTTGATTTAAACCTTCAAGGTTTTCTGAACCTTGAAGGTTTTTT
>JAIORR010000245.1 GCA_021108055.1 Candidatus Cloacimonadota bacterium | reverse complement strand
AAAAAAATGATGTTGCTCAAATAGTGTCAGCTTTTGCTTATGATCTATTAAAAGCGATCCATAGATAATTTTATGGATTGCTTTTTTTTTGTTCTTTACAAGTTTTCAGTATAAATTCTTTTTTTGAACGTGATTGCTTTTTATATCGAAGGAGAAAGATATGAGTAAAAAAATATTTTTTATAATAGCTTTTTTTTACCTGACTTCTGTTCTGTTTTCTCAAAACTTTGAAGGATTCGAATCCGGTAATTTCTATACATATAATTGGCAATTAAGCGGCAATGCAGATTGGATTATCACAGCAGTTAACCCTTATCAGGACCCCTACTGTGCCCAGACTGGTAATATCGAAGATGAAGAAATAACATCTTTATCGATTTCGATGGAGACCACGTATGAAGGTGATATAAGCTTTTACTGGAAAGTAAGCAGTCAGGAAAATTGCGATGTTTACAACTTTTATATTGATAACACTGAAATTGAGAGCATATCCGGTTTGCAGGAGTGGGAGTTATTTTCTACTTCCGTTCAAGCCGGTATTCATACTTTCAGATGGAGCTATATAAAAGATCCGAGCGGTTCGGATGGTCTGGATACAGGCTGGATAGACAATATCACTTTTCCGCCAACAACAACTTTCGATAATGACCTGGCAGCGAAATCAATATCCGGTCTTCCCTCTGTTTATCAGGGATGCTCTGGTGTTTATTATGTTTGTATAAAAAATTATGGAAATAACGATCAGGAAAATTATACCATAAAATTAATACGTGAAGGTGGTGAAATTCTGGATGAACTTAATATAGCCGAAACAATTGAATCTGAAGAAGAAGTAATTCACAGCCTTGTCTGGATGGTTCCTCCCGACGAACCGGCAATAATAACCTACGTATATGCAGAAGTTATCTTAGAAAACGATGAAGACCTTACCAACAATATTACATCAAATTTTCAGGTTAATATATTAGAGATCGGGTTGATGGAAATTCGAGTGGGATATGGTACTCACAAAACTAACTGGTATCCTTTTAATTTTTATTTTGAGAACAATATTTCCGAAACTATTTATTATCCTACGGAGATCAATCATACGGGGATCATTCACGCAATTGCCTATTACAATGACTTTACTTCGTATCTTCCCGATAAATCCGTGAAAATCTGGATGAATATGACATCGCAAAGTAACCTGACTAACGGCTGGATACCGGCTACTTCCCTGAATCTTGTTTTTGATGGAATGGCTGATTTTCCTTCCGGCTCAAACACTATCATGATTCCTCTGGATAGTCCTTTTCATTATACCGGAGGAAATCTTGTTATGATGACATACCGTGTATGGGAAAATTTCACCTATAGTACAAATGATCAATTTAATGAAACAATAACAACTCCATATTTTGATAGAACAAGAGCAGTTAACAGCCATTCTGTGCTTTATCCGAACAATCCGCCCACAACCTCCTATGTATTCAGCAGGTTTCCTGATACGAGCTTCTTTCTGGAACTCGATGGACTTGGTGTTATAGAAGGAAATGTCCACGATTCAGGTGGAGCCATAATACCGAGTGCAAATATAATCATTGAAGAAACGCAAATTACTACCGTCAGCAACGGCTCTGCTTTTTATCGTTTTGGAAATGTTTTTGAAGGTACATACAATCTCACAGCTTCAAAGTTCGGATATTATCCGCAATCGATACCCTGCAGTGTTTTCGAAGACCAGACAACTGTAATAGATTTTTCTCTGGAACCTGTGGGGACGGTCGAGATCTGTGGTCATGTGGAAGGAAGTGACCAACCTCAAACAGGCTTGGAAGGTGCTTTTGTATTCCTTTGTGGTGTTGAAGATTATGATACTGTTACAGACGTAAATGGTGATTTTGTCTTTCCGGAAGTTTTTGAAAATAATGATTATGATATACTAATTTCAAAGTTTGGATATGAATTGTGTTCAGAACAAGTGACAGTTGACAATAGTAATCTTGATCTGGGAACAATAGTTCTGAATGAATTAACTTTCCCGCCTTATAATGTAACTGCTACACAAAATATGCAAGGCACGGAAGTGGAAATAATATGGGAAGCTCCATCAGATTATAGAGTGTTGGAATCTTTCAATGTATATAGATTCAGTGAAGAGAACCAGCAAAATCCTTATACCTGGATCATAATAGCAACCGAACTGGAAGATACATGTTTTGTTGATACTCTGTGGCAATATATTTTACCTGATTATTATCAATTTGCAGTAAAATCTGTTTATACAAATGGAATAGAATCCGAGCCGGCATTTTCAAATATTTTAGAGAAAATATCAGTAAGCTCCGCCGGAAATGATCTTTATCATTATAAAACTGAAATCAGAAGTATATTTCCCAATCCCTTCAATCCGACAACAAAAATTTCATTCACCACAGAGAGCACTGAGAACACGGAGACTTGTCCGCCGTGGCGGATTGTAATTTATAATATTAAAGGTCAAAAAATTAGAACATTCCAAATTCCGCCATCCGAAATCAGCAATCCGAATTGTATCGTCTGGAATGGTACCGATGA
>JAIORR010000311.1 GCA_021108055.1 Candidatus Cloacimonadota bacterium | reverse complement strand
CTCAGGATGACAGGAAATGTTTTGATTTTCTGACCTTTCAGATTATAAATTACTAACTCCGTGCTCTCCGTGTCCTCTGTGGTTAAAGAAAACGAAATCGTTGTGGAGGGATTGAAGGGATTAGGATAGTTAGATAATTGGTGATCGGTTTTGGGTAGTTGGTTTTGAGTAATTCCAACCTGCGGTTCTCCCAGAAAACTTTCATAAGCTCCCATATCCGGCATCGAGCCTGCCGGGTTTGGACGTGGACTACCTTCAATATCGGATAAAGGTGCATAATACCATGTTCCGCCAATTTCTATTTCATCGATTCCTGCTCCAATGCAAGGACTGTACATCGAAAGAGTATAAAGACCAATATCGGGATTGATAAAACATGGGTCTTCATCGATGTTACCTTCTCCTTCCCAGCCACCCTGGATATTGCAATATCTTACGGCTACATTGGAACTAATAATCTCTTCATCTGCATTTTCCCATAGGATGTTATTAATGAGAACTGCATTATAAATACAAATCCCAAGACTATCCACTACATTATAAGCGAAAGTATTGTTTATCAATTCTAGGCTTTCTGTTTGATAATCAAAATCTAGATATATATAATCAGCAATATTTTCTATTACTAAATTATTCTTGATTATTCCTCCAGCATTTTCTGCATGAAAACAAATTGCTCCACCTCGATGAGAAGAATTGGCTGAAATCCGATTATTTGCAATCTCGACAAATCCGGAAATCTCGACATGAATTCCTCCACCATATATATCTGAATGATTTTGTGAAATTAAATTATTTCGAATGACCATTTCTCCACAATAAGAAATGATTCCACCGCCAGCAACTGTAACTGTATTGCTTTGAATAATATTATTTCTGATAATGGGTGAACCTGTAATATATATACCACCCCCACGAGTAGCTGAATTATTCTGAATGATACAATTTTCAATTAACGGAGAACCATTAATTTTGATTCCACCACCATTATAAGGAGCTAACCCATTCGTAATTGTAAACCCACACAGAACAGCAGTGGAATCTTCTCCGCTTTCAAAAGTAACAACACTTCCGTTCTGGTTTCCATCGATAATAGTTGAAGAAATATAGATCGTATCCTGAGTTGTTAAAAACAATGAGGCGACCGTGATATTTTTTCCGTTATAATTTACATTTTCCACATAAGTTCCGGGATCAACTAAAACAAGATCACCGTTTTCCACAGCATCTATCGCCTGCTGGATAGTTGGATAATCTTGTGGAACATTAACGATATTTCCTTCTAAATAATGAATTTTCAGAGACGGGTCTCCCTGGATAGCCATTCCATAGAACCATGACCGCTGCCACATCCAATCATTCCCAACATCCACGCTTAAAGCCCACCATTGCCGCAGAGCTTCTCCCATAGTTCCATCAAGAGATAATGGTCCATAAAAATCCTCGAACCAGAGCATGCTTCCGGTTTTGGTAGAACCGATCGTGCCAACACAGTAACCATTTCCAAAAAGGTACATCCCGCCCATGTTATTGCTTTCCGTAAATCGGGAATTGGAACAGGCAAAAAGGTTATAAAAAAATGAAGTCGGGTTTAGATATGAAATCTGATAACTGGTTACAAGATTCCAGGTGTTTCCATTATCTTCACAGAAATGGTGTGCGTCCGGTCCGGAATGAACATGAACCTGTATAAATTCATATTCTGCAGACAGTCTATTCATTCGATAGTCATCGGCTGTTGTCTGATTTATATCATGCACTAACACGGTTTCGGGATACAAAAGTTGCATTGCAGCCTGATATTCCGGTCCCCAGTAAGACCAGTCATCATCTATGTAGGTAAGAGCTTCACCAGTATTTTGCAGGAATCCGTTCCGGTATAGATGATTTTTTTGAAAATAGCTGTTTACCAGTTCCGCTTCCGAAGATGAAAGATAGTTCATATTATCTGCTTTAATGCGTCCTATTCCTATTTCAGGATGTTTATCGCCTTCATGATAATCAAATATCCCATTGCTATCCTGATCTTCCCAGATGCCATTGATATCAGAAAAATATAGCTCTATCGGGAAATCAACCCAATTTTCATCAGGATCCCAGATACCGTTATTATTGAAGTCTTCGAACATTTCGAACCAGGCGACAGGCAGATCACCTATCAGAGCCACTCCCTTAATATCTTCTTCCTGATAATAGATCATCAAGTAACATTTCAGATCCAGAATGGAAGTGCCGTCGAACTCTACAAGAAAGGAATTGAAGCCTTCATTTGCCAGATCGTTCTGGTAAGTGGCAATAGAACTTGTGATCTGGGGATAAAGATTTGAGTTTACAATGATAAGGAAATTCTCATCTCTATCGTCAGAAATTACTCTATTGATCTCGGAACACCTTGTTGGCTTGAACGGATGATCTTGCTTGTATTCTTCGAATGTTTTATATTTTTGATTCGGATTCAGATCGCGGGTTACAGGAATATCTTTGTATCGTGCAGAGAGTGTGTTAACTGCCAATATGCAGACAAGGATCAATATTACAAAATTCAGTTTTTTCATTTTATTTCCTT
>JAIORR010000054.1 GCA_021108055.1 Candidatus Cloacimonadota bacterium | reverse complement strand
GAAGCTTACGAACACAGAATCCTGCAAATTGAAGTTTACTGCCAATACGGATCGTGTGGGATAATCCACATTAAATGGAGATTGCCAGATGTATTCTTCACTGAGAACATACGGATCGGCAGATGAATATTGGAACTTGAATGAGCCGTAATATGTTACTGGTTCTTCGATAGCTGCATATACTTTACCGCCTTCATTGCCAATGGTAAAATCGGAAAGGTGAGTATCAGAATCGATTTCAAATAAAGTTATCAAATTAGAATTATACGGATCGAATTTATAAATAAAATCTGATGTGCTGACATTTGCAAAGATATAAATTTCATCATCATATATCTGAATATCCTTCAAAGATTGAGCTGGAAGATCGTCTAATACAAATTCTGTAAATGTGTTGCCGTTATCTAAAGAGTATTTTAGAGATATAGAGGTTGGAAACTGCTGATAAGCAACAGCTACAATATCATCTTGAGATGAAATCGGCAAACACTGTGCCATTCCATTTGCTAATTGCCATTCCTGTTGCTGCTGAAAGCTCGAACCAGCATCTTCCGATACGGTTATCACGATTTTGGGATTTTCACAATTGATATTGCAAACCGGATAGTCTGGTGGTGTAATTTCCAGAAAACGAGAATCATAATGATAATCTTTATTATATCCGGTTGAAGGATGGGTTCCGTCATAATGGAAGTTTTCCAGATCCCATTCATGTTGGTTTGGATGATTGTACGGATCACTTCCCGAGCGGTGTACATAACCACGCCTTCTCTGCGCTATCGAACCAAATGTTGTAATAGTCCCTCTTTCAAATACAATATCATCGGACGATTCAGGCCAAACTGGATTATACCAGGGATAATCGGTGCCGTAGGGTACTGCATAATCAGTTGGATCATTATTCGGGTAACTGCTTATATAATCAGGGTCCTCGTAAGGATAACCACACGTACCGTTAACTGGCGGATTATTACCATGCAAGTTGAAACCTTCAATATTTGGTGGTACATTAGGATTTTCAGGGTAGATGAACTTATGAAAATCAATATATTTATATAATGTGTCGTTATGGGGGTAATATGGACTTGGAGCGTAGAAATCGGGTGTGGAACCATGCGGATGCTGGTATTCAAAAGAGAATATGCCGTCATAATGGCAGGCAAGATCACCATAAACAAGAGTATCTCCTATGCCGATGGCAGCATAAGCTCCGTAAAGCATCACATTATTACAGTTATCGTCACGGATTTCAAAATTATTAAACGGGTCACGATGCTTGTATCTGATATAAATCCTTTTTTCGGAAACAAGTCCAAAATAATCGGTTAAATTCGGATTTTCAGGATCGTCAGGCGGTTCACCAGGAATAGTATTTTCATAAGTAATATCACCTACAATGTAAATCGTATCGGAACATCCGAAAGTTACAGCACCGTTAACCTCACCTTCTATCCATAATTGAGCATCATCTACAAATACCGACATGTTATTAAAAAAAATTGTACCCCCGTATGTCCACACAGTATCATAAACAGGAACATAATTAGTATAGATAAGTTACCACCGGCAGCTATAACAGCTTGAGCTACATCAGCATTATGCGGGAACCAGCTATATACGTTAAATTCTTCTACATCTGATAGAATAATATCCCCGTTCATATATTCAAATGAACTACCGTTTATTTTCACATAAACAATATCAGCAGTCTCATCACCTATCCAGAAACCATTTTCACGGATGAGATCGGCAGTTGGATTATAGATAATAGGATCAATTCCATCTCCGTCTTCTCCTTCTGCCCAACCACCACGAAATATTTGCGCCATTGGTGCTCCGGTTTCTTCCAAGTGTTCACCACCGGGAAATTTCCTTAATAATTTTGCAGTAGTAACAATTTCATGGAAAGTAGGCCAGCCGTTGTTATTTCCGCCACCAATCTGTGCTATCCAGATATCATCGTTCGAGTGAACAGGTCCCCACAGAGCATCGGTTCCCCAGAATTTAACGAGTCCTGCTTCAAAACCACCGTCTTCATTCTCTGATTTTTCGATATCTGTAAAATGCTGATAATTAGTTAAAGCTACAGAAGATCCCTGCTGATAACTCAGGTATATTTTGTCATCCACCGTTGTAGAAGAGAAAGCCGTTATATCGATTAACAAGCTGTCACATGCAAACGTCTGCCCTCCATCATTGGAAATCGCTTTAGAAAGAATGGTCGTATTATTTTCTTTCAGGTAGAATATCACTATTTCACCGGTTGGCAGAACTTCCAGGCAGGGTTGAGTATTATTCCTCATATCAAAATAAGGAATGCCTACATCAACCAGCGTGTAAGTAAAATCTTCTCCATTTGGTGAATGAGCAAAATAAATATTATCCGAATATGTTTCTACAAACGTCATAAAAACTTCATCGTCAATTACCTTGCAGGCACGATTGCCACGGTAAAAAACATCATTTAGATCCTCGTTAACCTGTATTGGTTCATTGAATTGTGAAAAAAGCGATGTGAACAGCATTAGTATAAACAACATTTTCCAGAGTTTCATTTT
>JAIORR010000230.1 GCA_021108055.1 Candidatus Cloacimonadota bacterium | reverse complement strand
AATAGAGTTCAAATGCCGGATGAAATACCGGCTGCAATGGGACTTGCTCTGGTAACTACTTTGTATGGTCTGATCCTGGCAGCTCTGATCTTTAAACCAATTGCAGGAAAGATCGGAGTTAGGAATCTTCGTAATACTCGTCTGAGATTATTAGTTCTGGAAGGAATTCTATCCATTCAGAGAGGAGATAATAACCTGATCCTAAAAGAAAGATTGCATGGATTTTTAGATTAATTTAAAAAGAATCGAAATATGAAATATATAAAAAATCTTAAGAAGCGAAAAGACAGATCGATGAAAGCTGATGCTGCAAAGTATCAGGCAGAATATGTTGATCTGGAAAAAGCTCAGATAAAAGATGAACTGAAAACCCTGGTAAAAGGATCGGAAAAAAAACTTGATGAAACCCTTTTAGATACAATGATCCCTTATGCAGACTTGATGACGCTTCTCCTGGTTTTCTTCGTCTTTTTCTTTATTGTTAGTTCACAACATAAATTATTACAGCAAGAAGCAATGAAAGCAAATGAATCCTTACCCGATTTGAATGAGAAGACAATAACTATTCCAAGTGAGATCCTTTTTAAAAGTGGAAAAGCTGATCTGAAAGAAGGTGCTAAAGAAGCTCTTGATCTTATTGCCAAAAGCATTAAAGATTCTTTCCAATTGGACCTCGGTTGGGAAATTCGCATTGAAGGTCATACAGATAACATTCCGATCCATAACAGTGAGTTTCCTTCTAATTGGGAACTATCTACAGCAAGAGCTATTTCTGTGGTAAGAGTATTTATCGAAAATGACCATTTTTTACCATCTCAACTGCAAGCCATGGGATTTGGTGAATATAAACCGATCGTAGAAAACGATTCAGTTGAGAATAGAAAAAAGAACAGACGTGTTGATATTAAAATTAATAGAAAATATGATGAGACAAGGAGATAAATATGAAAAAGACATTGATCATTATTGTTTTTTTTATGATCTTTAATTTGATATATTCTTCTGAATTTTTTTATAAGTTAAATTCCACAGATCAAATGGATTTTGCAATCGACTTATATAATCACGGATTCCTGGATGGTGCATTGGAACATTTCATTGCAATATATAATAATGAACGGACACCAAAAGAATATAAAGCCGAAGCTCTGTATATGATGGGTGAAATTTCGTATGAAAGAAAAGATTTTGGTAATGCAATTGCAGATTGGACTAATTTCAAACAAAAATATCCGGATCACAAATTGATCAAAACAATACCTGACAGACTTGAAATTATAAAAAAGGCTATAATAAAAGAAAAAAGTAATAAGGTTTCTGCCCTGGAGATTGCAAATGATTATTATCGACACAATTTAAATGATATAGCCAAAGAAAAATTTCTTTCAATATACCATAATCCCGAATCATCTGATGATGAAAAAGCAAAAGCTTTGTATATCGTCGGTCAGATCATCTTTGAAAAAGGGGATTACTCGCTTGCACTGGAAGATTGGGAACTTCTGATCACTAAATTTCCGGATTCCGAATATGCTAAGCAGATAGCAAAAATATATTCACAGATATCCGATATCGTTACTTTTGATTCCGATAGCAATTCTATTTCACTTATTGCCAGGGCATATCTGCAAAATGGGGATTTCTGGTCGAATGCAGATAGAGAATTTACGATCGATTCGTCTTGGATGCCAAGTGTAGAAATCGCTTTAAAATGGTATGATAAAGTTTTGAAAGAATTTCCTAATACTTCTTCCGCTGAAGTTGCTTACAGAAGGAAACTCTTTAGTCTGCTCGGTTCATCAAATCCCGATGATAATCAAAAAGCATTCGGTCTGAAAGAAAATTTCAAGAAATACATTCCTGTTGTTCTTAAAACATTTTCTGCTTTTGAAAAAGATTTCCCCAAAAGTGCTTATATGCAGGGTTTCAGATACCAAATTGCTCAAGCTTACTGGGCAGAAGGTTATACGAGAAGTTCAAGGATCTGGTTGAAAAAGATCATCTCGTGCGGTAATGGGAAAGAAACCTTCTATACAGAAACAGCAAAAGCAAGATTAAAAAATCTAAAATTTTAAGAAAAGTAACTCAAAGCTCTTCTCTGATAAAAGACCGATTTAATATTGCAGATATTTATTTTCTATGTCCGCAAAACGGAGAAATAAACATTTCTATGCAAAGCATTGGAACGAAGAACAAGAAATTCTGCTGGACTTGACTTCACAGCGGAGCATGGAGTTAATAATAGTTTGCAGGTGAGTGTTTACATACCGGGTAGTGGAATCCCTTCAGTCTTCGTTAAAGCTACGCCCAGACAAGTGCTATTCTCTTTTATTTACAAAAGGGAACATTAGGCACCGTAGAAAGAAATTAATGTTTGTCATTCCCGAGATACGCCAAAGGCGTACAAGAATCGGGAATCTATTAATACTGAATCAACTGCCAAAAAACATTTTCTTTGACATAAATAACTCAAGAAAACAGTTTCGGTTTTTGGAAAACAAGGTAAAAAAATGAGTCATTTGGATAATTTAAATTGAAGAAGAAAAAAGTGAAATATAAGCATGGAGTTATTGCGAACTTTTA
>JAIORR010000186.1 GCA_021108055.1 Candidatus Cloacimonadota bacterium | reverse complement strand
TTTTACAAAGATATATGGGAATATATTTTACAGAGAGAAGTTAAAGTGGAAATCATAGAATCACTGATGAAAGGTGATGAAGTTTGCAAGATAGCAATATATATAACGTAAACAGCGGGATCGAAGCAGAAACCAGCTTGAACGAATCCTGTCTGTTACATAATAGGAGGATAAAATGAGAGAAGTTGTATTATCAATTCCAACATTGGAAGCTGAGCAGAATCTGGAAATAGATGTGCGTATTAATGGTAAGAAAAAAACCTTGAAATACAGGGTTGAGATCATTCATTGGGAAGGTACGGCTCCTACTTCGGAAGAGAAAGTTACAGTATTGAAACATGCTATCAAGGAATATGACAAGAACTGGGAGCTGATCCAGATCGGTGCTCCCGATGATGATAAGATCCCACTCATGTTCCGAAAAAAAAGTATTGCTAAATAAAGCAGCATAATCACTGCTGGTCTTAGAAAAAATAAAGAGGTAATAATATGAAAAAAATACTGTTAATACTCATAATGTTTCCTGTGTTGATCTTTGCACAGGAGTACACATTGGAACAATTGATAGAAACAGGTCTGGACAAATCGTACGACATTCAAAGTGAGCTTGCAGATAATAAGAATTCAGCCAGTTATCTGCGCAGCAGTTGGTATGGTGTGTTGCCTTCTCTCACTGTTAATGTGGATAGAAATAAGTACTATGATCAAATCGAAACAGATTGGGATAATAGTGCCGGTCTCAGTGTTTCTAAAGGTTTCTTCCTGAATGAACCGTCCTATTACAATATACGTACATCCATCCTGGACATGAAAAACGCCGATCTATCTCTAAATGAAAAAAGGAAGCAGATTGCCTACTATGTGTTTTCTAGTTATCTTAGTGTATTAGAATTGCAGGAAACATTAGAAATTCAAAACAAGAACCTGGAATTGCAAAACAAAATCCAACAACAGATCAAAGTACAATTCGATGCTGGCGAGAAATCACTATTGGAACTTAAGCAGAGCGAGATATCACTTATCGATTATGAGATTGCTGTAAATGAAGCAACCAATTCGCTTTCAAAAAAGAGAAAAGATCTTTTCTCATATCTGAATATCGATGATCAGGGTTTTAAATTTGTTGAACCACAATTCAATATAAACTTTGAAAAGCTGGAATTTCTAACAAACAACTTGCTGGAAAAGAAAATAAACACTCTGAAAACCAGTAAGCTTTTACACTTTCAAACAATGATGAATTTCCTGCCTACAATTTCAATCGGATATAGTCTGAATCATTCCGATCAGAATGATGTTATTGCATTTTCCGAATACTGCCGCAATTCACAATCCCTCTATCTAAGTGCCAGTTGGAACATTTTCAGCTTGCCGGATAAGTATGAACAACACATACGTAGTAAACGCAATCTCAAGGTTAAATCACTTCAATATAAAACCAGCAAAATAGATTACAGTATCCAACTAACTAACCTGCAAAATGATTTGGAAACCTTGAATCGTTCATTCGATCTTTATGAGGAAAAACTCCATCTGGCCGAAGATAACCTGAACATGGCGCAGGAGCAGTACAGGCTTGGAATGATCAGTCTGTTGGATCTGGACCGTTCCAAGATCGAATTCCAAAACACACAACTTTCTCGCATTCAAAAGCATTATCAACTGATGAAAAAGCAGGAAGAGATCAATTTGCTGCTTTCCAATAAAATTCTGGGGAAATGGTAAATTCGTAACAGCAATCAAGATTCCCGATCAAGCCGGGAATGACAGCTATGTTTTTCTTCCTTGTCATTCCCATAACAATGGGAATCTATAAACTTCAATTAGCATCGAAGCCTTCAAGGTCAGCAGATTCAACCATTTTGATTGAATCTTTATTACCTTCAAAGCATATTTGAAAAGGAGTAAAATGCAGAATCTGGAAAAGAAACTAAAAGAAATTAATGGTGGAAATGTTCTCGATGTAGCCACTGGCAGAGGTGAATTCATTAACTTTATCAAAGAATTCAAAAACTTTAAAGAAATAACTGCTATCGATGCTTCTGAACGGGCAGAAAAAGCGTTCAAAGAACAGTTTAAAGATGTTGAATTCCAGATCATGGATGCAGCTAACATGTCTTATAAAGATGAAACCTTCGATACAGTCTGTCTGTCAAATTCACTTCATCATATGCCGGACCTCGATAAAACTTTGAATGAAATGAAGCGTGTACTGAAAAAAGGCGGCAATTTCATCATCAATGAAATGCTTTCCAACCAGCAGAATGAAGCCCGGAAATCGCATGTCCTCCTGCATCACTGGTGGGCAAAGATCGATACCATATTCGGTGAAAAACACGATCCTACTTTTTCTAAAGATGAGATAATAGCAATAATAGATGCTCTGAAATTTACCGATTATGATTTGATAGAATATGCATGGGACATTGAAAATCCTAAAGAAGAAAAATTTGTAAACGGACAATTGAAGGTCATCGAAATGGGTTTGGAAAGACTTAAAGGCAAAGAAGAATATTCATCCTTAAAGACAGAAGCTGAAAAAATAAAAGAACATATAATCACAAACGGATTTGCACCGGCATCTGCTGTATTTATTGTTGGAA
>JAIORR010000060.1 GCA_021108055.1 Candidatus Cloacimonadota bacterium | reverse complement strand
TCTTCCCCGCAATACTCACATTTTCCATCCTTAATATGAATATCACCGATCATATATCCGGATCGATCGATGATCTTCTTCCCGCATTTCGGACAGAAAGTATCTTCGGCACTTGCGGCAACATTACCGATATAGACGTATTTTATTCCTTCTTCTCTGGCAATATCATAAGCCATTTCCAAAGTTTTAACAGGTGTAGGCGGTTTATTCATAAGTTTGTAATTCGGGAAAAACCTGGAAAAATGCAGCGGGTATTTATCTCCCAGATTTGCTTTTATCCATTTGCACATTTCCCGAATTTTGATGGGATCATCGTTTGCATCCGGAATTACAAGGTTGGTTATTTCAAAGAACATTCCTTCTTCTTTTGCTATTTTCAGGGTATTAAGAACAGGCTGAAGCGAACCGGTGGTGTAAGTGGAATAAAATTCTTCCGAAAATCCTTTCAGGTCTATATTCGCTGCATCGATGACTTTTGCCAGCTTACGCAGAGGTTCTTCATTTATATAGCCGCAGGTCACCCAAACTGTTTTTATATCATTCTCTTTTGCCAGTTTGGCAATATCATACATATATTCGTAAAAAATTGTTGGTTCCGTATAAGTAAAAGCAATGCTCCTGCAATTATTTTCTTTTGCCATTTCTACTATCTGCTCCGGAGTAGCATTGTATGCAGAAGCTTCATCCGGTTTAGTTTGAGAGATCGTCCAGTTTTGGCAGAAATTACAACGCAGATTACACCCGACAGTTGCAATGGAAAGTATCAGAGATCCCGGATAAAAATGATACAATGGTTTCTTCTCTATCGGATCGATATTTATCGAAACCGGTCGATTATAGACAAGTGTGTAAAGTTCGCCTTCTATATTCTGCCGAACATTGCATGTTCCGATCTCGTTTTCCTTGAGCACACAATTATTGGGACACAGATCACAGCGAACATAATTATTTTTCAGTTTTTGATAGAACATCGCTTTATGCAAAAGTTCCGGTTGTTTTTTAATTCCTAAAAGTAATGTAATCAACAAAATAACTAATATCATCGGTATGATCTTTTTCATGGTTTTAGTTCCTTTTTTATATGGTGAATGTCAACATATAATTAAGAAATATAATTATTTTCTTGAAATAAAAGAACGCATATTATATTTTAGCTTCTGTAAAATGTGAGGTGTTTATGAAAAAGTATATGAACATTTTGTTAATTTTCCTTCTTTTTTCCTGTTTATCTTCGCAAACGCGCGAACCTGCGGTAGCCGGACAGTGGTATCCCAAAGATCGTGCTAAGCTGCAGAAAATGATGGATTCACTTTTTGAGGATATCGACCTTGAAGAAAATGGCGAACTCAATCCCTTCGGTCTTATTTCTCCCCATGCAGGTTTTGTCTATTCCGGTAAAGTGGCAGCTTACGGCTATTCTCTACTGGATGGGAAGAAGATCGATACGGTTATTCTATTAGGACCCAGTCATCATTACAGCAACGATATAGTAAGCATTTATAATGGTGATTTCTGCAAAACTCCTTTCGGGAAGATCCCTATAGATAAGGAAATTTCCCGCGAGTTGATTAAGGCAGATAAAAGATTTGTTTTTGAACCGGAGATACACGCTCCCGAGCATAGTCTGGAAGCACAATTGCCATTTCTGCAGTACAAATTGGAAAACTTTAAAGTGGTATTAATTCTTACTTCCACAAACGATCTTTCCCTGCTGGATAAACTGGCAGAAACCATTATCTCAATCGTAGAAGAAACGGACAAAAAGTTACTATATATAAATAGCAGCGATATGTCCCATTTTCATGATTACAAGACAGCTTCGGAGATGGATGGACATACGATAAACCTGATACTTGAAAAAAAATGGAACAAACTAAACGAAGAAATATTCAATAGAAATTGTGAATTATGCGGGTATTTCGCATTTTATCCGTTCTTAAAAATAATGAAACATTTCAATCATGATGAAGCAGTTCTTTTGAAATATGCAAATTCCGGTGATGTATCCGGAGATACAAGAAGAGTTGTAGGATACTGTTCCATCGTTTTTCCCAACTCACCAAAAAATAGCGAGGATGAAACTATGAACGAAGTTGATAAGAAACATCTTCTAAAATTAGCGAGAGAAAGTATTTCATACTACCTGGAAAAAGGAAAGATGCTTAAACCTGTAAAGCCGGAAAAATCGGAACTTTCGGAAGAAAGAGCTGTTTTTGTTACTTTAAATAAGAATGGAAATCTGCGAGGATGCATCGGGCACATGCATGCCAGGATGCCGCTTTATGAAGCAGTTGTGGAAATGGCTGTTTCCTCTGCTTTTCAGGATTACCGTTTTGGACGGGTAAAAAAATCCGAGATCGATGATATAATTATAGAAATATCCGTACTCTCTCCTATGCAGCGCATTTATGATCATGAAAAAATACGAATGGGAACTGATGGTGTTTGGATAAAAAAAGGTTTTCAAAGCGGTGTTTACCTTCCGCAGGTAGCCACAGAAACCGGCTGGGATCGTGAAACTTTTCTTCGAAGTTTATGTTCATCTAAAGCCGGTTTACCGGCTGATGCTTACAAAGACCCCGATACGGAAATTTATATTTACCAGGTGGAGAAATTCAGCGAA
>JAIORR010000137.1 GCA_021108055.1 Candidatus Cloacimonadota bacterium | reverse complement strand
GAATATATTCGCATTCTGAAAGAAGAAATGATGCCGGAAGTAAAAAAACAGAATTTGGCTGAGTATTGTGATATTTTCACAGAAGATCATGTTTATAATATCGAGCAATCTCGCGATATCCTGAATCATGCAAAAAAGCTGGGGTTCAAACTGCGGATGCATGCAGATGAGATCGAACCGATCGGTGGAGCTGAACTGGCTGCCGAAGTGGGAGCGATTTCTGCAGACCATCTGGGAGCGGCTTCTGATAAGGGAATACAATCTATGGCAGAAGCGGGAGTTATAGCTACATTATTACCAGGAACTATTTTCAGTCTGGGAATGAAGTCTTATGCTCGTGCACGAGAAATGATCGATGCTGGTGTAGCGATTGCATTGGCAACCGATTACAATCCCGGAAGCTGCAATTGTGACAGTATGCAGTTTATTATTACGTTGGCATGTCTGCAAATGAAAATGACCGTGGCAGAAGCTATCACTGCTTCCACAATTAATGCAGCTTATTCCCTGGAAATGGGTGACAGGGTTGGCAGTCTGGAAGCTGGAAAACAGGCAGACATCCTGATAATGGATATGCCTTCCTATAAATTTTTACCATATCATTTTGGTTCGAATAATGTGGAAACAGTTATAAAGAATGGTAAGGTGATTTGGGGCAATTAAGCCGCGGATTTGCTCGGATTGATGCGGATAAGATAGATTTTTTGCAACTAATTAAAACTATTTTTACAGAATTCGTAGTGACAGAACATTGTTCTGTTTATGAAAATAAAAGAAAGAAAAGGTTGCGAATTTATTCTTCGCAACCAGTACTATTTGTTTTTTTCTGTGATAGATCGATAACTAAATGATCATTTCACTCGTATCCAATATTGGGTTCTGCCGAGAAGTGAAATTCCGAGGAAACCTCTTAATTTTAATCTTTCACCGTTTTCGATAATTTCGATCTTACATTTATAGGTTTTTCCATTATCGGGATCGAGTATTGTTCCGCCAGACCATCCGATTCCTTTCCGGGAAAGATTTTCCATGATGGTCATTCCAATGATGGGTTTATCTTTATTCTTACCTTTGCATTCATCGCAGACAGGATTGGGATCTTCATCGGGTTCGAGGAATAGTGAGTCGATCTTGCCATAAAGTACACCATCTTCGATCCAGATGCGGACTACTGATTTTTCTTCTCCGGTTTCATCGTCGATGGTTTTCCATCTTCCAGAAGGAGTATGAACTTCAGCAGAAATTCCCACGATCAACAAAAGCAGGAAAGCAGCTATAATTATTTTCTTCATAATTCTCTTTTAGATTGCACGGAAAGCAATTCCTTCAGATGAGAAACATAATTTTCCGCACCACCATGCTGGAATCCTGTTTTAGCAATTTCTTCTCCATCAGAATTTAGAAGCAGTATGGTCGGGAAACCTCTGATCCCGTATTTTCGTGCCAGGTTTTCATTATATGCTTTTGTTTCGTTCGACTGTTTGGTCTTTCTTGGAAAATCGAGTTCTACAAGAACCAGGTGTTCTTTTGCATATAGGATAAATTCTTCTTTGGAAAAAATTTCGTCACGCAGTTTGACGCACCATCCGCACCAATCCGAACCGGTAAAATCGACAAAGATAGGAATTCCCTTTTCCTGAGAGATTGTTTGAGCTTCCTCTAAGTTAGTTAACCAGTTCAATTCACTTTCGTTTTTATTTTCTTTGTTTTTTGTTTGTGCACAGGCAATTGAAAATAAAACTGTTAATGTGATGATCATAAAAAGGAATTTTTTCATTTAATTTCATCTCCGTTCAATAAGATTTTTGTTTTTATTTTGGAAGCTTTTCTCAGCATTTCCGAAACGCCGCAGTAACGTGTTTCCGAAAGCTCAACAGCTTTTATTATCTTGTTTTCGGGAAGATTTTTTCCCGTAAAATTATATACCAGGTTTATTGTGTGATAGATTTTCGGGTGTTCGTCGGTTAATTCACCTTCTGCAGAGATATCTAATTTATAATCATCAATTTTCATTTTTTTAAGAATGGAAACCACATCCATTCCAGTGCAGCCGGCAAGACTGCTGAGGAGTAAACCTTTTGGTTTTGGACCTCGATCATCTCCTCCAAATTTCGAGTCGGCATCGATCGTGAAATGATGTTCATTCAACTCGATATCAAAAGCCATTTTATTCAGCCATTTGACTTTTGAAATTTCTTTCATAATTCTTCTTCGATTTTATCCAAAGCGGCTCGATAGGCTGTTAAATAGAGATTAATATTCTGATATATGGTTTCGGGCTTATCTTTTGGCAATCGTGAAAGCAGATCTTCCTGAAGGTTCATAAAATCCAGAATGGTTTTTTTACTTGTTTCTTTACCTTTTTTCGTAATTTCCGTAAGCCAGCTTCGTCTGTCTATTTTAGAAGAAAAACGTTTTACAAGTTTTTTCTTCTCAAGTGTATCGACAATGCGGGTAATCCTGCTGTGAGATACTTTCATTTCAACGGAAAGATCATTCATGCAAATAGGTTTATTAACCGAATTCAAATAGTTTAAAAGGTCACATTCCATTCTTCCCAGATTTACACACTTTCGTCTGATCATTTCTTTTTTTGAGCATAGAAGGTATAATTCTTTGCTCAAG
>JAIORR010000294.1 GCA_021108055.1 Candidatus Cloacimonadota bacterium | reverse complement strand
ATTAGCGGCTTTATATGCCAGAAACGAAAAAGTGAACAACGCAATAAAAGCTGTAAAAAAACCTGACAAAACAAAATGCCACACTCCAATCTGAATTCGGAAAGCAAAATTCTGAAGCCAATTGTTCAAAAGATAATATCCTAAAATCCAGGCAATGACAGATGAAATTCCGAGTAAAACAAAAAGCTCCTTATTAAAGAGATTAATAATTTCAAGGGGAGTTGCTCCCAATACTTTACGAATTCCAATCTCTTTAGTTCTTCTGTTTACTTCAAATGAGATGAGTCCCAAAAGTCCCAGACCGGAAATAAAAATTGCAAGTACACTGAAAATAGTGAAAATCAAACTGAAACGTTTATCATTCGCATATTTTGTTTCGATATCTTCATCCAAAAATCCTACTCGAACTTTTTCCTCGGAAAATTCATTGCAACAATCCTTGATTATTTCTTTAGCATTTTCTATATCATTTCCCATTACTTTTATGCTAACGAGCCAGGACCAATCTGAGAAATATGAAAATGCCATTGGTTTAATAGAATGGTGTAAACTTTGGAAAGTGAAGTCTTTTACGATTCCGACAATCTTATTACCGTCTATGCTTTCGGTCAGGGGGTCCTTTAAATCAAATTTTTTGGCAAACGCTTCGTTAATAATAAAAGCGTTTTTGTCCGATTCCAAATCAGGATCAAAATTGCGACCCTCGACTATTTCTAAATTCAGGAGCTTCAGACAATCCTCATCACAAGGCACAGAGAAGAAGGTTACATGCTCTCCGCTGTCTAGGTTTCGTCCCCACTCCATAATGAAATTGCCGGGTAAAGAATGAATAATAGAAACTTCTTTTATTTCAGTGTTTTCCAATAATTTCTGTTTGAGAGATTCTTTGTGCTCTTTCAAATCCGAATTCATCCAGAAATACAAAATGTGTTCTTTATCATAACCGAGATTTTTATTTACCATAAATTTCATTTGGGAATAGATGATAAGCGTTCCCAGAATCAGTGAAATTGTAATTATAAATTGGAAGATCATCAAAAAACGTCTCGATCTTAAGCCGCTTTTCCCTTTAACATTTTCTCGTTTCATGATGGATATGGTATTGAATGAAGACATAAAAAATGCAGGATACAGTCCTGTGAGAACTGCAATGATAACCATTCCTGCAATCAAAGATAAAATAGTGGAAGGACTGCTGAATAAATCCAAGACCAGTTCTTTATTGATAATTTCATTAAATTGGGGAAGAAACAGTTCTGTAAGAATTAGTGCAAAGATAAATGAGATAGCAGAAATAACAATGGATTCTCCCATAAATTGTTGGATCAGATCACTTTTTCCTGCTCCGTTCACTTTGCGAATTCCAATCTCCTTTGCCCGCAGGCTCGACCGTGCAGTAGAAAGATTTATAAAATTGATAATTGCAATGATCAAAGTAAAGATTGCCGACATAGAAAAAAGCAATAAATACTGCATATTTCCGTGTTTACAGTAATCATTTTTATTCAGATCCTTAAAAAAGTAAATATCGTGTAAATGTCTCAGGGCAAATTCAATCTCAGATCTATCTTCGTCCATACTCGCTACGAATTCATTAAAAGCTATGTTAAATGAACTAATAACTTCATTTGCATCTTTTCCGTCAGACAAACGAACATAAGTCTGATAGTTCCAATTACTCCAGTTTTCATAAAAATCTTCCTGCTTTGTCATGATCTTTCGGTTTTTAAAAGATGAAAGAGCATCTATCGATAAATGTGAGTTCTCGGGGAAATCACTGAATATTCCGGCGACAGTAAAAGCATATTCTTTATCGATTGTTATCTGCTTGCCGATTGCATTTTCATCTCCAAATATCTTTTTCGCTTCCGTCTCGGACAGTAGAAGTTTATAAGGTTCTTCCAAGGCAGATTTGCCTTCTCCTCTGATAATATTAATGGTGAATATGTCAAAAAAATCCGGCTCGGCAAAAATCGTATTACGAAGAGAATGATCATTATTGTTGAAATTGATCTTGATGCTTTTGCGGTCTGTGAGTGCAGTCGCTTCTAAACCGGGCATTTCCGTTCTGATAATCGGAATTAGCGGAGCAGGAACGTGAAACCATTGTCCGGTTTCTATCCTGTAGATATTATCGTAATGCAGGTTAAATTTATCTACCGTAAGTTCGCCGATAACATAGAGACTTACCATAATGGAAACTGCGATTCCAACCGATAAACCCATGATATTTATCAGGGAGAAGAACTTACTTTTTTTCAAATTCCGCAGAGCGATTTTCAAATAATTTTTAAACATTTATTTCTCCATGTTCTTCTGTCATTCCCGATCTAATCGGGAATCTCATACTTAATTCAGATTCCCGTCCCCGATTTCTCGAGGACAAGCTTCTGCGGGATTTATCCGCCTTAGGCGGAATGACAATTATTAGTACTTTTTTCATTTCACATATAATTCACAAAGCAGGAGCTTTGTGTAATTCTTTCTGCGGCGTCTTATGTTCCCTCTCTTAAAACAAAGAGAGGGACAGCAGGGTGAGTTATTCATACTTCAATGACTCTACAGGATTGGAATTTGCAGCTTTAATAGTTTGGTAACTTATAACAAGTAATGCCAGAGCGAGTGTTGCCAGAC
>JAIORR010000197.1 GCA_021108055.1 Candidatus Cloacimonadota bacterium | reverse complement strand
TTTTTTCTTCTAATTCTTTATTAGAATTATAAAGTTCCTCACGCGATTCGTTTACGTCATTAAGTAGAAGAGTAAGAGATTGCTGGGATTTTTCAAGTTTGTTAGTCCTTTCCTTTACAAGCTCTTCGAGATGATCACGGTGTTTTTTTAATTCTTTCTCTGACTGCTGCCTCATAACAACCTGCTTTTCCAATTCCCTGATATTATCCAGCACTTTCTGTTTCTCTTCCTTTACTTGTTGATTACGTTCAACCAGTTCTTCTATTGTATCATTAAAGGTTTGTGCAAGTATTCCAAGCTCATCATGTGCCTTCATTGACAGCCTGTAATTTAGATTTCCTTTCCTGATCTCGGAACACATATCAGTTAAATCTTTAAACCGGTTTAATATTGTTTTGTTAAACAGAAAATATACTAATATGAATGATAATATTATTCCAAATATATTCAGGAAGAGAACAAACAAAATATATTGTTTGATTCTGTCGTTAGATTGTTCAAATGAAAGTTCAAGGTGAAGAATACCAACTACAGTGTTTTTGACAATAATTGGGTACAAGGAGATTAGAACAGAAATTTTGTTCTGCCTGGTAAAAGTTATAACATACCCTTGAAATGCTTTGTCGAGTTGTTCTTTGTTAATCTCATATTCGGGACCGCCGGTGGTAAAGGCAATACTGCGGTCTCTTTTTATAAGCTCAGCAGATAAGACTTTTTCGTTGAGAAGTTTTTCTACTTTGTCCTTTTGATTTATGCTGTTAAAACTTAAATCACCGCTTTCTAATAGGATTACATAAGATTCAATTCTGTTTGAAGTCAATTCCCTTTCATTTTTTATCCGGTGTTGAATTGATAATATACTGATTATTATCATCACCAGAATAAACGGTATCATAATGAATAAAAACAATTTCGCACTTAGACTCAGATATTTTTTTTTCATTTAACCTCTATTATAATCTCACTATAAACCTGCTGAGCGGTTATCTTTCCTTCTAATATCTGCAACAGCTTTTCGTTAATATCCTGCTGCAAAAGCTGGTTTTCTTTCCCCAGGATGTATCCTGCATTGTCACTATAATGAATATTGCTGCCATATTTATCAGCAATTTTTATAAGGAATTGATCGAAAGGGTCATTTCCTATATCAGAAGAACTAATATTACCAGCCAATCCTGTAGGTGCTTTTGCATATCGCACCCACTTTTCGGCAATCTGCGGTCTGCTCCAGAACATGAGCAGTTTGATTGCTTCTTCTTTATTCGGAGAGTCTTTCAAAACAGCCCATGTAGGAATGAAACTACCGGAATAGTGATTCACTTTCCGGAATACAGGCAGCTCTGCAGGGATCATCTTTTCCGTCTTTTTCTCATCTATTCCCATCCAGTGATTATACATCCAGATGCCATTTATGAAGAACAGGCACTCATCATTCAATACAAGATGCCTGGTTTGAAAAAAGACATTATCCTTATATGAATCTATAAGAGGATTGTATTTGCTTAACTCTTCAAAAGAATGTAATGTTTTCAAAAAAGCTCTGTTCTTTTCATCGGAGCCGACTTCTTTTTTTGCTTCATCGAAACTCTCCAGTTCAGACTTAAATAGATTCTGGAAAAGTACTTTCATTGTTATCCAGTTTGCAGATTCATAGAAAGCAGCGATATTTGTGTTGTGCTTATTATTATACTCATAAACTGTTTTAACATATCCCAAAAGATCTTCAAAGGTCATGTTGTATTGTTTTATTTCAATACCCATTTTTTCAGCAACATCTTTATTATAGAAAATTGCCATGTAATAACCCTCAATATAAGGCCCAACCAGAATTCCACCAGTCTGATTTCTATAAACAGGATCATCGAAAATAAAGGATTTCTGAGTCTGTTTAAATCCCTCAATTTCTTCGAAATTGACAAGGTGTTTTTTACCCCAGTTTGGGTCATTTAATTGCTCTGCAACATGCTGGTAGATGAATTGATTCATCCTAATAACATCCCACTCAATGTTCCCGCTTTTTATCATATCTGCAAGGAATTTACCGACGATTTCCGGACCTCTGGATGTCATTATTTGGATGGAACTTTTCAGGTTAACCTCTATATCGGGATTCATTAACTCAAAGTTTTGTGCAACTTCTTTGACAAGAGTAGCTCTGTCATGTTCTTGCATCCAATGTCCCATCCAGTTCAGACTTTTTTCGATTGATTTGGGAATTTCCTTAAAATCATCTCTTTTCTTTACTGTCGGAGCATCCTTATCGGAACATCCAATTAGAAGCAATGTTAATAGAACACATAAAATAAGTTTTGATTTCATAGAATTATTCCAAAACCTTGTATTTCTTCTCAAGTTCTTTCACCTTATCTTTCAGTTCTTTTATCCTGAATTCTCGATTTACAAAAAGTTCATTGAATTCTTCAAGTTTTTTATTCTTTTCTTCCAATTCAGTTGTCCGTTCTTTTATCAGGTCTTCCAGGTGTTCACGGTGTTTTTTTAGTTCCTGCTCTGCTTGTTTGCGTTCCTTTTCCATCTCAATACCATGTAGAGCAAAGGCAATATCACCGGCAACTTCTTTGAAAAGACCTTGTTCTTCTTTGTCATTTATATAATGTCCGGAAGCCGAAACCGATAGTAATCCG
>JAIORR010000324.1 GCA_021108055.1 Candidatus Cloacimonadota bacterium | reverse complement strand
CTTCCGACCGTTATTGAACTGGAAGATAATCTTGTTCCCGAAACACCGGAAAACTTTTTAATAACAGATGTTTCGCATAATTCAATTTCCCTTGAATGGGAAAATATCTCTTCATTTGATTTTAAGACCTTTGAAATATTATTTGCCGATGAACCTATTACTCAGACTAATTTTGAGATAATCGATCGTTATGATAACTCTATGCTGGCAAGTCAGTTGGCAACATCACTTGAAGTTTCCAGCCTTGAAATTAACACCCAGTATTATTTCAAGATCAGAGCAAGAGATTATAATGAAAACATCTCGCTTCTATCGGAAGAGATAACCATAAGAACTTGTCCAACTGATATTTACGGTTTCTTTGCTGTTGGTCAAAATAGTTCTTCCAGATTAGAGTGGACTGCCCGGGAGCAAAATGGAAACCAGGGTTTTAATATTTACAGGAAAATCTCCGGTGAAGATTTTATTATGATCGACAGTTGGGAAACAAACCCGCTGCTTGCCGGATCTACCCTGCCGTTTGTAAACTATATTTACAATGATTTCACAGTAGTAAACGGCGAATATTATGAATATATGTTATCCAGTGTAAACGAACAATATACTGAATATTTTTATGATCAAACCACTTCATGCTATCCGGAAGATATTTTTAAATTATACATATCAAATCTTGAATCCTCAATCATGGATTCCGTAGCTTTTTCAAAGAATCCTTATGCCACAGATGATTTCGATGAATACTATGACATAGAAAAAGAACAGGGAACTCCACCTGAATATATTTACGCTGATTTTTATGAAAGCGGCTGGGGACAGAATGGAATGAGCCTGGCTCAGGAGATTCATGGTGATTATGATCAATTTTCATATTACAGAAGCTGGATACTTCGTATATCTACAAACCAGTTGAATGATACCATACGAATATGCGTTTCTCCCGATTATTATTCATCAGATGGAAAACTATATATCAGAGACCTTGTTACCGGAGAATATACGAATTTAACTAATTTTGATAAATACTACACTGCTTTGAACACAGATTATAAATCTTTCAGACTTTACTGGGGTAATCTGGTTCCATACATTATTTTTGCTTCACAAGAAAATCAGATATATGAAGCAGGTGACGAACTGAATTTTGAATGGAATATCGGCAATAGACAATTAATCGAATATCTTAGCATTTCCATTCGGAATGATGCCGATAGCGTTATGGTTGCAGATTCCTTAGATAACAATACTCTTAATTACTCCTGGATAGTACCGGATAATATTACCATCCATGATGCAAATATCTGCATCGACATGTTTACCATAGATGGTGAAACCATCAGCAATTCATCCCCCTACTGGCTTGGGATAGTTCCCTCGGAAATAACACTGGAAAACGGAAGTGGATGGCAGATGCCGGCAAATCCCTGGAATTCCGATGAAAATTTCTACGTTGAAGATATCTTTGGAGAAAACGCAGAATTGTATCTCCCATTTGTGCATTATACATTTATTTCTGTAGATCAATTTGAATTCGGAAAAGGATACTGGTTATATGCTCCGGAAGCTTATAACTTTTCACATCAATCTTCGATCCAGAAAACAATGATCGAATTCCCCATGCACACTGAATGGAATCTGATGGTTAATCCTCATCTGTGCAGTTATGAACCAAAGGATCTGAAATTTAGAAAAGATGATCATATTTATTCACATCATTATATGGTAGGACACGATTTTATACCCGATGCTGTTTATGTATATCGAGACGGTTCATACATAATGACCGATACAATAGAACCGAAAGAATCATTTTACATCTATGCAAATATCGATCCTGTTACAGATTTGAAATGCCAATTTATTCCATATTATCATGGATATGGTCTCTTTCATGATGCCGCCTGGAAAATCGGAATAACGGCTTCACAATTCGATAGTGATGATCTTACGGCAGGAGTTTCCGAATTTGCCGGGGATAGTTTTGATTTCGATTATGATCTGCCAGAACCTGTTCCAAAACCATTTGAAGATGGCATTGCACTATATTTTCCAAAAGATATTCAGACAGATACTCTGTTTATTTACAATCGCCTGAATTGTGAATATAAGTCTCTTCTTAGCGGAACCCAACCTGAAACAAAAACCTGGAATTTCGAACTGGATATTAATCAGCCTGCACCTATCACTCTTACAATCGACCTCGATGAAATTCCCGAAGATTACACTGCAAATATTACCCTAGATGGAAATAGCTGGAACGAACTTGCTGCCGGAAATTATATTTACTCTTTTGTTCCCGGTACTATCGGCATCCTGGAAGGCGAGATCATAATTACGAACAATTTATGTTCTTCCGATGAAAATATATTTACCAACAAGTTAAGTTTAGGAAATTACCCAAACCCGTTCAATCCGGAAACAATTATATGTTATTCGGTTCCGAAAGAAGGAAAAGTGGAGTTGACTATTTTTAACATTAAGGGGCAAAGAGTAAAAAAACTCGTTCGGGAAAATAAAAAGCCCGGATATTATAAAATTATTTGGAATGGAACAGATGACAATAACAAGCAGGTTGCCAGCGGAGTTTATCTTTATAAGTTTTCTTCCGGCAAAAAAACAATAAATAAGAAAATGCTTCTTTTAAAATAG
>JAIORR010000254.1 GCA_021108055.1 Candidatus Cloacimonadota bacterium | reverse complement strand
TTCAACCTGCAGAACATAAGAATTAACCTGTTGTTCCCAGAACCAGTCCGCACATCCGAACTGCACATAATCCGGGTCGATTGCCGGGATCTTTTTCAGTTCCTGCAAAAATGTTCTTCCCTGTTCGTTATTCCGGATGCATAATGCGATGTATGCTATTCTGTATTCAACTTGGGAAATTTTATCTAATTCGGGTAAGGGTTCAATGTTGTTCGGGTTCTTCTGATCATCATATAAAAAATGACCGTAACAACTTTGAAGTGTGAAGCAATATGGAAGATCTGAAAAAGCTTTGATCAATTCTTTGATGTGTGCATCGATAATATTGATATCCAGTTGATACAGAGCTTTTTCTCTTTGCTGGTGAAAGTGTGGATTATCTACCAAAGGTTTGAATTCCGTGAAGGTTTCCATTATTCTTTAACCCCTTTAGTTTCCTATTTCCACCTTCGTCAAGACTACGACGGACAAGCAAAAGGTGGATACTAAGCTGTTAAGTGATAAACTCGAGCAAGCATTTAAGAAAAAATATAATCCAGATTGAGATCGGGAAAGACTTCTTTGAATTTTGTAAGCATAGAAAGAGTTGGATTAGCAGAAGCCGGTTTCTCGAACTTTTGATAACTCCAGAGGTTTTTCATTCCGATTTTTTCTGCAGCCTGTTTTTGAGTTAAATTATGTAAAAGTCTATACCTGCGAAGAAGAAATGAAAGTGCAATTTTTGGTTCTACATTTATTTGATAAACATTTTGAGTTGCTAAGTTCTTTTGAGGAAGGTCGTAAATGACTGTAGAATCATCCTGTTCAGATAGATAAAGATTTAAAGCCTGATGCATATTTTCTTTTAATTCTTTAATGGAATCTGCCTGTGTTTGACATCCATGCAACTCGATGCACTCTGCCCAGAAACCATTATCTTCCGGGTAAACTTTAAAATGATAATGCATGATCAGTCTCCTTCTTTCAAGGTTTTAAACAATTTTCGTTCCATACCTTTCTTCAGCTCTTTATGCATGGGTATGGTTTGCCGCAGCTTTCTTTTGCCGACTATCACATGACTGCCTTTTTTACGCAGAACCACCCAATTTTGTTTTTCATAAAGAGCTAACATTTCTTTTCCACTTAATGGCATTTGCCCTATCCTTTACCAAATATAATTGGTAATACTTTAATGTCAAACATTATATTTCAGCACCCTTTTATTTCCATTTATACAGGATTAAAACCCCGTTCTTGAAAAGGGAGATACTATCCGTTTAATCCGTGTTCATCTGCTTGTCTTGGCGTAGCTTTAGCGTAGACAGGTGAGCTATTTCATTCCTTCGATTGTCTGGATATGCAGTTCATTTCCCTGGATGATTTCGGTGTCAAATGATTCACATTTGGGGCAGATAAAGATCGGGTCTTCGATCATAAAAGTTTCATTGCACTTTTTGCATTTAACTTTCACGTCTTTTTCTTCCATGATGAGTTCTGCATTTTCAAAGCCTTTGTATTCTTTTTTCATCAGGTCGAAATACATCAGGAATACATCGTCCACGATCTGGTGGAATTTACCGATAACAACTTTCACCTTCCGGATTTCAATCAGTTTCTCATCTTCTTTTATCTTGCCGGCAATATCAAATAATGATTTTACTATTGAACCTTCGTGCATATAGTTTTCCTTTTTGCCGCCTGCCCCGTAAGGAAGAATGACTGTATCGGGGGTGCTCTCTGTGGTTAGAATTTCAACCGTTCCGAAGGTGTCAGCATATCCTCGGAAGCGGATCGGATTCCAGCATCAGTAGCGGACGCAGTCCACCAATTGAAGTGCGTAGATAAACACCTTTAACTTCTGATGTAACTTTTCCGATAACGGCTGAATTTTTTCCGAACTCATTTTTTTTCATTTCATTAATCAGGTTGGAAGTATCTCCGCTTGTGAACGAAACCAGTTTTCCTTCGTTAGCCATATAAAGCGGATCGAGACCGAGGAGACCACATACGGCCTGGGTAGCATCTTTAATAGGAACAGCATTTTCTTCGATGATTATACCCAGGTTTGTTTCTTCGATAACTTCATTTAATATTGTAGCAACTCCACCGCGGGTGGCATCACGCAGGAATTTGATGTCCCCATTTTTCAACATCAGTTGTACCAGCCCATTGAGCGATGCACAATCACTTTTGGGGGTTGGATCCAATTCCAGGTTTTCGCGTGCATTGATAATAGCAACAGTATGATCTCCCAGGGTTCCATTCACTATTATCTTATCGCCAGATTGGATGTTTTTGGATGAAAGGTGTATACCAGCCGGCAGGAAACCGACTCCTGTAGTTGTGATATAGATTCCATCTGCTTTGCCTTTTTCCACCACTTTTGTATCTCCGGCTATGATGTGAACTCCGGCTTCTTCGGCAGCATCTTTCATCGATCTAACTATTTTTTTCAGGTCGGATATCTTGAAGCCTTCTTCGATAATAAAAGCGGAAAGCAGGTATTTAGGAACAGCTCCGCTCATGCTCACATCGTTCACAGTTCCGGTAACGGATAGTTTTCCAATGTCACCACCGGGAAAGAAGATAGGTTTGACTACATGAGCATCAGTTGTAACAACCATGCGGTTTTCGATTTCAACGGCATCATCGAGTGTAGGAAGTTTGAAATTCCTGTC
>JAIORR010000146.1 GCA_021108055.1 Candidatus Cloacimonadota bacterium | reverse complement strand
CCAGCTTACAATACTTCCAGCATAAAACGGCTGGATCATGCCGGGTTTAAGTTCTATGAGCAGGGCACCGTTTTTATTAATGCCTTTGGCAATACCGGAAAATTTATCGAAATCCGTATCCAGTTCAATAGAGCATCCTTTCAAAAGTGAATGTTCATTGTAATATTTCACATCTAATTTCCCCTCGATGAAGTCAGGCAGATCACTTGCGAAATTATCAAATATCTTTGTAATGAGCATTTTGTTATCGATGTTGTGATCTAATTCTTTTCTCAGAGAAATGGCAATATCGCTTAATTCCGGAGGTATTTCGCAAACATTTGAATTTAATCCGATTCCCAGCAAGTGGTATTTTTCTGCTTGAAAGCTGTTGGATAGAATGCCGCAGAGTTTTTTGTTATTCAGATAAATATCGTTTGGCCACTTGATCTTCAGGTTGCTTTTTATTTCAGGAAAAAGCAGCGTAAGTGCTTTGTGAATACAGATTCCTGTAAAGATCGTCAGGTTGGATTCAACGAAAAGACCATACAATCCTGCTGTAAACCAGATGCCGCCTTCGGGCGAGAACCAGAGGTTTCTATTTCTTCCTATCCCACCGGATTGAACACGGGAAATTACCAGGAAATTCCCTCGAGCTTCTCCGGTTTTGATCAGCTTCTTTGCCCTTAAATTTGTGCTTTCTATTTTGTCGAAAGAATAAATTTCATCGAACAGGGGATGTTTGTAATCTTTCATATTACCTCATTTTTTCTCTACCCGAGATTCTTCGTCGTTTGCCCATGCAAGAGTTCCTCCAGTCTTCTCCGGCAGTTGCCGAATACGACTTGGCAGGCAGAAAGACAGGTAAAAAATTTATGCTTTAACTTTCCGAATCATATTTTCAAGAATTTCTTCGTGGGAAGCTTCGGAAAGTACAACAATGTTCTTTTTTCATCTTTGTGACTTCGTGCCTTTGTGGTTAGATTACAATATCAACATTGCATCGCCATAGCTGAAAAAACGGTATTTTTCTCTGATCGCAACCTGATATGCATTCATAATGTTTTCATAACCTGCCAGAGTAGAGACCAACATTAAAAGGGTGGAATACGGCAGGTGGAAATTCGTGATCAATCCATCGACGATCTGCAATTTCTTTCCGGGATAAATAAAAATATCCGTCCAGTGAGCACCGGGTTTAATTTTTCCGTTTTCCGCAAAACTTTCCAGCGTTCGGATAGATGTAGTTCCCACAGCTACTATTCTTCGACCCTGGCTTTTTGCTTTGTTAATTTTCTCAGCAGTTTCTTCTGTGATCCTGCAGAATTCGCTGTGCATTCTGTGTTCAGCGATGTTTTCGGTTTTAACCATCTGGAAAGTTCCCAATCCCACGTGAAGAAGGACTTCTATAATTTCTATTCCTTTTTGTTCGATTTTGTCGAGGAGTTCTTTTGTAAAATGCAATCCTGCTGTGGGAGCTGCCACAGACCCTCGTTCTCGTGCATAAACTGTTTGATAGGTTTCCTTATCTTTTTCTATGGATTCTCTTTTGATATATGGCGGCAGCGGAGTCTTGCCGACCTTTTCCAATATCTTCCAGAAATCTCCTTCCCAGTCGAATTCCACTAATCTTTCACCATCTTCTGTGCGGTCTATGATCTTTCCTTTCAGACTGTCGGAAAATTCAACTTCGGTACCCACTTTTAATCTTCTACCCGGTTTTACCAAGCATTCCCACGTTTTATCGGATTTTTGATTCAGCAGGAAAACTTCGACTTTTGCACCGGTAGTTTTTTTCCCGAGAAGGCGTGCAGGAATTACTTTAGTTCGGTTCAAAACAAGTACATCGGATGGATTCAATAATTCGAGAATATCAGTAAATTTGTGGTGTGAGATATCACCGGTATTTTTGTTCAGATACAAAAGCCGTGAAGTTGATCTTTTATCTTTCGGGTATTGAGCGATCAATTCCGGCGGAAGCTGGTACCAGTAACTACTTTTTTTTGTAAGGGACGTTTTCTGCATCTTTCAAGATCGCCTTAAAGCTGCCAAAGATTATTTTACTGCTCATTTTTACAGGGATTTTATATTCGTCTGCCGTGAGCCAGATAAGTATTTTTCCTGTTTGTTTGAATATCGCGTCACCTTTTAGAACAGGTTCTGCAACAAAGCATTTCTTCTTACCGAAAATCGTCTTGATGGTTTCTATTCGATGGATCAGAACTCTGGCAGGATAATTTCTTCCATCTGCCGTAACATCGATGATATGCGTATCTCCGACAGCTAATTCCTTTAAACGAAGAGTATATAGAGCACTGAGAATATCCTGGGTTTTGTCAGGGATATCTATTCTTTTTTCTTTGAAATTTTTCGTTTTACGCCCGAATTTTGTATAGATGGTCATATTCTGCTCGGGATAATAAAAATGAATACGATACTGACGGTAATTTCCTTCCCGAAGTTTCTTTGTAAATCTATATGTGACGAATTTATTTTTATCCCAGATGGATTCGATCTTATCACGAACTTTGAAGATATTATCAAAAAAAGAATTTGTTTTTGCCAGAGATTCAATCTTGTAACATTCGATGGAATCTTTGTAAGTTATTTCACTTAGCTGAAGTGTAGCCTCTCCGGCAGTGATTGCTCCATATTTGATCTTGAAAGTGAGCTTCTCATCCGGTTGAAATGC
>JAIORR010000244.1 GCA_021108055.1 Candidatus Cloacimonadota bacterium | reverse complement strand
AATTTTGCTCACCTGCCCGAATTACAAGCAGAAACCGGTGCAGATCGAGATTAAATTTTCATTTCCAAAAAGGAAAAAATGAGGATCATTACCGGAAAATTCAAGAAAAGAACTCTGTTCTCTGTGCCGGGAAATACAACCAGACCAACAACTGATTACTTAAAAGAAGTGATCTTTTCAATAATTCAGAATTATGAAGATAAAAAAATCCTGGATCTTTTTGCCGGAAGCGGTTCTCTGGGATTGGAAGCTTTAAGCAGGGGAGCAGAATCAGTGGTTTTTGTCGATCTTTCTTACAAGGCGATCAATACGATGAACCGGAATATTCAAAATCTGGATTGTGTTCAATCGTGCAGAATTTATCGTAAAAAAGTCAGTGCTTTTCTAAAAAAAAGTACGGAACAATTCGATATGATATTTATGGATCCTCCGTATGATAGAAATTTAGTGAATCCGACAATTGAGCTGATATTGGAAAACAACCTGATAAATTCTACAGGAAAAATCATCGTAGAACATTCCAAAGATGAAATACTTGACGAGAAATGGACTTCAAAATTTGAAAAGCAAAAGATTTCCGGAAAAAGTCAGATCACGGTTTTGGGAGAGATAAATGAAAATATATAATACAATGACTCGTAAGAAAGAAGAATTCGTTCCAATAGAAACCGGCAAGATAAAGATGTACGTTTGCGGTCCTACGGTTTATAATTATTTTCACATTGGCAATGCGCGTACTTTCCTGTTCTTCGATGTTGTTAGAAGGTATTTTGAATACCGGAATTTTAAAGTTACATTTGTAAAAAATATCACCGATATCGACGATAAACTGATCGAACAATCTATAACAGAAAAAATTCCCGTATCTGAAATTGCAAAAAAATATATAGATGCCTATTATGAGGATATTAACGCCCTTGAAATCCGGAGACCAACTTATCAATCTAAAGCAACTGAATACCTGGACGAAATGATAGCATTAATAAAGGAATTGGAAGAAAAAGGATTTGCCTACGAAAAGAATGGCGATGTCTATTTTTCCGTTGAAAAAAGTAAAGATTATGGAAAACTTTCCGGCAGAAAGTTAGAAGACCTGAAAGTCGGAGCTCGTGTAGAAGAAAATCCAAATAAAAAAAATCCGGCAGATTTCACTCTCTGGAAAAAAGCCAAACCCGACGAACCAAAATGGAAAAGTCCATGGGGAGACGGACGTCCCGGCTGGCATACCGAATGTGTGGTAATGAGCAGAAAATTCCTGGGAGAAACTTTTGATATTCATGGTGGTGCTATCGACCTGATCTTTCCTCATCATGAAAACGAAATTGCCCAGGCAGAAGCAGTCTCAAATAAACCTCTGGCAAATTACTGGATGCACGGCGGATTCCTGAATATCTCGGGCGAGAAAATGTCGAAGAGTCTGGATAATTTTTTTCTGACTCGTGATGTTTTAAAAAAATATAATGCGGAAACGATCCGGTTCTTCTTTCTTTCCAAACATTACCGCAGCCCGATCGATTTTAACGAAGATATATTAAGAGAATCTAACCAGGCAATGAAGAACCTTTACAGTCCTTTGAAAGAAACCGATTATCTTTCATTTATCGATAAAAAACCAGATTATTCCAAAAACCAGAATGAGTTGAAAGACCAGTTCATAGAAGCAATGGATGATGATTTCAATACAGCAAAAGCAATTGCAGTTTTATTTGAAATTGCCAAAAGTGCTCGCAGTTCAAAGGATATAAATTTTACCCACCTGCTGGTTGAATTAGGACGGATTCTGGGATTCTTCTCCTATCTGGAAGAAAAATTTAGAACAAACCTGGATGATATTTCCGAAGAACTTATCCTCCTGTTGATCAGGTACAGATCACAATTTAAGAAAAACAAAAACTGGAAAATGGCAGATGCTATTCGGGATGATCTGAAAAGAATTGGAATTGAATTAAAGGATACACCTGATGGAACTGATTGGGAAATAATTAAATAATCTTTCAATTTGATTTTTTCTTATAAATTTTATCTCTCAATAATAAGAACTTTTTTATTTCCTTCGTCCTTTTTTAGATTCATTTTTCACATCATTTGTTTTAACTTATTAATTATTGAAATTTTTATTCCAAAATATGAAATTAATGATTGACACATATTTTTTATAAAAATTTTTTGTTTATTCTGTGTAAATGCTCTTTCTATAAGCATAAAGTGAAATTTATTGACAGGGAAAAGTGGTAATTTTTTCTGTCTCGAATTTAAAAAAAAGCCGACATGGCTCAACGGTAGAGCACTCGACTTGTAATCGAGCGGTTGTGGGTTCGATTCCTACTGTCGGCACCATGTTTTGGAGGGGTTCCCGAGTGGTCAAAGGGAACAGACTGTAAATCTGTCGGCGGACGCCTTCGGAGGTTCAAATCCTCCCCCCTCCACCATATTTTTTTCTATTGCGGGAGTAGCTCATTTGGTAGAGCATTAGCCTTCCAAGCTAAGGGTAGCGGGTTCGAGACCCGTCTCCCGCTCCATTTTTATGCTCATGTAGCTCAGCAGGTAGAGCACATCCTTGGTAAGGATGAGGTCACCGGTTCAAGTCCGGTCATGAGCCCCAGTAAATTTCATAATAAATCCTAAGGAGGATATAATGGCTAAGCAGAAATTTGTAAGAAACAAGCCGCATGTAAATAT
>JAIORR010000193.1 GCA_021108055.1 Candidatus Cloacimonadota bacterium | reverse complement strand
TATAGATGATTTTCAATTAAATTTTGCATAAATCGTTATCTCATCCCGTATTTTCCAATTCCTCTTTTTCGTAGTCATTTGTGTTAATTTGCCTGCCTTGCCGTATCCGGCAACTGCCGGAGAAGACTGCTGGTTTCATTTCTCTTTTCCTAAAATTCCACACCTTTCCGTGCCTGAACTCCTTCATTAAAATAGTGTTTTATCTCTAACATCTCTGTTACTAAATCTGCTCTTTTTATTATTTCCGGACTTGCATATCTGCCGGTCATCACGACTTCAGCATCGGTTTTAATGTCCATTAATTCAAGTTGTTTTTCCAAAGGAAGTAACTTCCATTTTACCGCTACATTAATTTCATCGATCACGATCAGATCGTATTTGCCGGAATTTAATGCTTCTCTAACTTTTTTATATCCTGACTCAGCTTCCTTAAAATCTATTTCATCAGGATTGTTTGGGTCTATCAGTTGATCGGTGCCGAATTGGAAGATATCGATTCCTGAAACATTTTCCAGGAATTTTATCTCCCCGTATTCAAAATTCTTTTTCATGAACTGGATAAGACAAACCCTCTTACCATTTCCAATAGCACGAATAATTAATCCAAGTGCTGCTGTTGTTTTGCCTTTTCCATTTCCCGTGTAAATGTGTATCATTTTTCCTTTCCTTATTTATTCTTTTATTTATTTGGGAAATTTTATGTCAACTAACTTATTGGAATAGAATTCCATTGACATCAGGAATCTTCTAATATTTTTTTGAAATGAATTTGGAAAGGACAAAAAATGAAAAAAAGAAAACCGGATATTGGTCCATATATCTACTTATTACCAGCCGCTATAATTATAATAGTATTTCGTCTGGTTCCCATTGTTCTTTCGTTCATTGTAAGTTTTTTCGATTGGACGGTGATGGGTCCCGGCAAGTTTATAGCGTTTCAGAATTATGTAAAAATGATGCACGATGCCGAATTCTGGCAATCTATGATGAATACTTTCTGGCTGGTTATCTTCGTTGTTCCGATCAGTTTGGTGCTATCTCTTTTTTTTGCTGCTCTTTTAAACGGCATCAAGAAGCTCAAAAGTTTTTTCCGTTCGGTATATTTCATTCCAACCGTAACTTCGATGGTAGCTATTTCCATCGTCTGGAAGATCATTTTTAATCAGCAGACCGGACTGGCTAATTTCTTCCTGGAAAGGCCTGGCTGGCGGAAAGCAGGGGAATATTCCAACTTCTTTTCGCTAATTTTGGAATCGATCTGCCTTCCTGGCT
This sequence comes from Candidatus Cloacimonadota bacterium, assembly GCA_021108055.1. Taxonomy (GTDB): domain Bacteria; phylum Cloacimonadota; class Cloacimonadia; order Cloacimonadales; family TCS61; genus JACNIV01. Next base: position 1,390 of record JAIORR010000193.1, on the reverse strand, counting down.
TGGCGGACCTTCCCTGGCATTGTTTTGCATTATGATAGTTACTATCTGGAAAGGACTGGGATACAATACGATTATTTTTTTAGCGGGATTGCAGAATATTCCAAACGTTTATTACGAAGCGGCAGATATCGATGGAGCTGGAAAAATAAAACAATTTTTCAAGATCACCTGGCCGCTTATTTCACCCACCACATATTATGTTCTAATGATGACGACCATAGTTACGTTCCAGGTCTTTTCCCAGATATATCTAATGACCGGGCCTCCCATAGGCGGTCCTTTGGGAACGACCAAAGTTATTGTTTATTTCCTGTTTGAAAAAGGATTTGGAGAAAGCAATGACCTTAGCTATGCCAGTGCGATCGCTTTAGTGCTTTTTGCCATAATTCTCAGCCTTACCATGCTGCAGAAAAAACTGGAAAAGAAAGTTCATTATTAAAGGTATTGAAATGGATCTAAAGAAAACTATCTCATTCTTAATTCTGTCTGTCTGTGGACTGGTAATGATAATTCCTTTTATATGGATGGTCACCACTTCTGTAAAATCGCAGTTGGAAGTAAACAAGGGAAACGTAGGTTTTCTGCCAATCGAGGAATTTTCTATCTATTCGGAAGGAGAAAAGGAATACCGGATAACTCTGGTCAAAGAAGAAGGTGACAGTTCGTATGTCCATCTTTTCAATGAAAACATGGAGATGGTCACTTCGTATAAAAAAATCCCCAATTCGAGTATAATAAATAAACGGCAAATCAAGTTTCATTTCAATAATTTTGCAAATGCCTTCAATAAGGTTCCTTTTGGAAGATATTTCATAAACACACTCCTAGTTTCTTTTTCTGTTGTTATCGGTGTTTTAATTACCGGATCATTAGCTGCTTATGCGTTTGCAACAATGAAGTTCAAGGGCAGGGATTTTTTCTTTTATCTTTTTATCAGTATGATGATGGTTCCTCAGCCGGTTTATTTGATCCCGTCTTATGTCCTTCTGAATCACCTCGGTTGGATCGATACTTACCAGGCACTGATAATTCCGTGGATAGCAAACATCTTTACGATATTCCTGCTACGTCAGCAGTTTAAAACTATTCCCCGTGACCTTTTCGATGCTGCGGAAATAGATGGCTGTAACCGTTTTAAGATACTATGGAAAATCGTTCTGCCGCTCTCTAAATCTGTGATCTCTACCGCAGCGATATTCGGGTTTATCGGAAGCTGGAATAGCTTTATGTGGCCGCTAATCATGACGGACAGCCCGGAAAAGCGCGTATTGCAGGTTGGGCTAAGTTATTTTTCACAGGAAGCTTCTGCTCAAACGGCACTGCTTATGGCTGCTTCCACCTTCAGTATCCTGCCGCTCATCATCTTGTTCCTGATCGCTCAAAAACAGAT
>JAIORR010000192.1 GCA_021108055.1 Candidatus Cloacimonadota bacterium | reverse complement strand
GGAAAAACCGCACAGAAATTTCTAACTTCATTCTTGATCTCAGCCAGTATATCTTCGTCTTGATAGTTGTCTCTAACCTGCCTGATAAAATCTGCGATCTTTGTCATTTGTTCTTCTTTCATTCCGCGGGTAGTAACGGCTGGAGTGCCGAGACGAATTCCCGATGCAACAAAAGGCTTTCTTGTATCGAAAGGAACTGTGTTCTTGTTTGCAGTGATTCCTGCTTTATCCAGGCATCCTTCCATCTTTTTGCCGGAAGGTCCGCCTTCTTCTTCTGTGCCAAGATTAATGAGCATTAGATGTGTATCTGTTCCTCCGGAAACAAGATTGAATCCAATTCCGGAAAGAGAATCTGCAAGTGTTTTAGCATTTTTTATAATCTGCTTTTGATATTCTTTGAATTCTTCCGTAAGGGCTTCCTTGAAAGCGGCAGCTTTTGCTGCAATTATGTGCATCAAAGGTCCGCCCTGAGTTCCCGGGAAAACCCATCTATCTACATCTTTTGCATATTCTTCTTTGCAGAGGATCATTCCACCGCGGGGACCGCGAAGTGTTTTGTGGGTAGTTGTGGTTACAACATCGGCATAGGGGACAGGATTCTGATGAAGTCCGGCAGCAATAAGACCTGCAATATGAGCCATATCGACTACAAGTTTTGCACCAACTTCATCTGCTATTTCACGGAATTTTTTGAAATCGATAGTGCGTGGATAAGCACTTGCTCCCGTAAGTATCATTTTTGGTTTTACTTCTTTCGCTGTTTTTCTTAATTCGTCATAATCGAATTGTTCGGTTTTTTTGTTCACTCCATAAGAAACAATATTAAAAAGATAGCCGGAGAAACTGAGTGGATGACCGTGAGTTAGATGACCACCATGAGAAAGCTCCAGGCTCAGAATTGTATCACCAGGCTGGATCAAGGCAAAATAAGCGGCCATGTTTGCCTGTGAACCGGAGTGAGGTTGAACATTTGCGTGTTCTGCTCCAAAAATATCTTTCGCTCTTTCGATCGCAAGTTTCTCAACTTCATCGATATATTCACAACCGCCGTAATATCTTCCATACAGTTTATAATTTATCTTATCTGTTTTTTTGCTCCAGCGATATGGATAACCTTCGGCATATTTATTTGTAAGAACCGAGCCGGCAGCTTCCATAACTGCTTTGGATACAAAGTTCTCGGAAGCGATCAGTTCCAGGTTTTCCGATTGCCTTCTCAATTCACTGTACATTACGTCGAATAGTTCTTTATCTTGCTTTTTTATATTATTCATCTCTATCTCCCAATTTCATATTCTCTGATCTTATCTATTCTTCTTTTATGCCGTCCACCTTCGAATTCGGTAGAAAGCCATACTTCTAATATATCTTCAGCCATTTTAGGGGAAATAAGCCTTCCCTGTAGAACAAGTATATTTGCATTGTTATGCTGTCTGGATAAACGTGCAAGTTCCACAGAATTACAAAGTGCAGCTCGAATTTCATTCACTTTGTTGGCAACGATGCTCATGCCGATACCACTTCCGCAAATCAATATACCACGATCGAAAGTGCCGGCAGCAACAGCTTCGGCAGCAATAAATCCTGTATCCGGATAATCCATTGATTCGGTAGAATGAGTGCCGAAATCGGTAACATCATATTCTATGAGGAAATCCTTTATGGCTTCTTTCAGCTCAAATCCGGCATGATCGGAAGCAAGGGCAATTTTCATATTTCCTATTATTCTGCCATCAAGCAGGCAAATGCTATTGAATAGAGCTTGCTCTTTTCACTATCTCCACGTGAGGGAAGAATAGCCGGAACCCTGGTTCCTACAATATATGTGGCAATCTCACCATTAGCAAGTTTTGTAATTGTTTTAAAGAACGTGTTCGCAGATTCCAGGTTTGGGAATACAAGGCAGTCTGCATCGCCTTCCACACAGCTTTTTAAACCTTTTATTTTTACACTTTGAGGATCGACAGCAACATCGAGTGCCAGAGGTCCATCGATACAGGCATGTTTGATCTGACCGCGTTCTCCCATTTTGGAAATAATTGCAGCATCGACGCAGGATTGTATTTTGGGATTAGATTTCTCGGTGAAAGAAATAAGAGCAACTTTGGGCTTTTCTACACCGATCTTCCTGGCAGTATCGATCACATAATTTGTAATCGCAATTTTTTGCTGAATATCCGGTGCCGGGATGAAAGCAGCATCGGCGAATACGATCAGCTTGTGATATGAAGGTATTTCTGTGATACTGATGTGTGTAAGTGTAGCTTTGGGTATCATCAGACCTTCCACTTTATCCAGAATACATTTTAAATATTTATCCGTACTGATAAGTCCTTTCATCAAGACATCACCCTTCCCCTCGTTGATCAATTGAACAGCTTTCTGCCCGGATTTTTTCTCATCCGGCTCATGAATTATGGTAAAGCAGGAAGAATCGATATTGTTTTCTTGAGATACTTTTTCGATGGTCTCTTTATCTCCCACCAGAGTTATTTCTGCAAAGTTTAAATCGTAAGCTTCTTTCACGGCAAGCAAAGTATTTACATCCTGTCCATAAGCAACAACAATTCGTTTCTTACTTCTTGATCTTGCCAGGTCGATCAGCTCTTTGAGTTTTGTAACGGGCATTTATCCTCCAAGTATTTTATTAATCTTCAAAGCAAAACTTTGTTAATAATGTTTAGTGTCAAGCAAATAACAAAAATCGCTTTCTTATGCGTA
>JAIORR010000050.1 GCA_021108055.1 Candidatus Cloacimonadota bacterium | reverse complement strand
GGGAAAGACAACAATGGCAATTCTATTGCCAGCGGCGTTTATCTGTATAAAATGAGATCTGACGGAAGATACACAAGCACCAAGAAAATGATTCTTATGAAATAAGATTTATAACCCCCTCCTTAATTCTCCCCTAAATAGGGGGAGTTAGTGGGGGTTAAGAATTCATCGAATATACAAAAGAACCGTTTCTTTATTGAAACGGTTCTTTTTTTTGCTTAAAAAAATTATTCAAACCATTCCGGTTTGTATAGCACTTCCGCAAGATACAATCCCTGCGGAGGAGCTGTAGTTACAAGCTTCTGACTTGGATTTCTATTTAAAATAAGCTCTTGTATAATTTCAGGATCTGCATCTGAATGTGATATTTCTACAATTGTGCCGATGATCCTTCTAACCATATTATGCAAAAAGCGGTTTGCTGTGATCGTGAACAGGTGATCATCCTCTCTTTCTTCACAGGAAAATTCATATATTTCACAGTCTTGATTTTTTATATCCGGATTATACTTTGCGAACGAAGTAAAATCATGCAATCCTATAAAATATGGTAAACAGCAATCTATCTTTCCCTGAAACAATTTTTTCCGAGGAATAAAACTTTTATAAAACCGATTAAAAGGTGTTCGTTCTTTTGCCAGGTAATACTTATATGTTCTTTTTACAGCATCATAGCGTGCATGAAAGTCATCTTTAACTTCATAAACCCCGGTAATTAATATATCGAACGGTAGTTTTGTCTGCAATGCCGCTTTGATCTGAGTTGTGTTCATATTCATAGAAAAATCAAAATGAGCATATTGACGAAAAGCATGCACACCTGCATCGGTTCGACCTGACCCGACTATTGTTATTGGTTTCCCTGCTATCGAGGACAATGCTTTCTCTATAGTCTGCTGAACTGTTCGTCCTTCTTTCTGAGATTGCCATCCTGCAAAATTTGAGCCGTCATAGGAAATTCTGAGTAGATATCTTTTCATTCCTGCCTCTCATTTAAAAAGCAAATGCAAATAAATAAATTAATAAAAGAATTGTCAGGTAAAGATTCGCAAATAGGATATCTTTCCTTTTCTTTACCATCGCTATTTTTTTGATTGTTTCCATTTCTACCGATCTTATTTCATCCATGCTTAAGCTGAATGACTCATTAATTATATTAAATACTTTTCTGCTTCTCTGTGATGCGGTTTTATATTGCTTAACGAAAACAGGTATAAAATGAATTGTTGCTATAATAAAGAATTTGATATTCTCGATGAATGTTTTTTGAGGAAGCCAGCAAGAATCTGCCAGAAAGTTTTCTGTAGAAGATGTATGAACAATGTAAACAGAAAGAAGCAGAATATAAATGACCCTTGCAGCAACAATGCAATGTTCATTAAATGGTATCTTAAAAATGATCCCGAAAATAAAAAATGAAATAAAGAATGGAAGCAGTTTTAATAATGTCTTTAAAAAGACAATATATATTCCCGGGCAAATGACCATATATAATACAGTTGCAAAAAATATTATTATGAAATGAGTTAAATCAAATAGTGCAGAGCAGGCAATTCCACTTAGTACAACAAAAAATTTGAGAAAAGTATTTTGTTCCCGGAAGAATGTGTTTGATCGCACCGTTAATTTTCTTCAGCATCGCCGGTTTTTTCTGTATTTGCCTTTGCAGGTTTGGAATTTTTCTTTTCTATATCTTCACCAAAAAGTGAATCCGGTGGTTCGATCTTTTTTTCTATTGTCGCTTTTTCTTCATTTTTCAGTGAATCCGGCTGTTCTTTTATTATCTCTAATGTATCAGGAAGAATATCCTTCTCCATGATTTCTTCGATCTCTTTTTCTTGTTTCAAAGTATCTGGTACGTCAGGAATTATAATGTCTTCAAAAATATCTGTTTCCTTACCGGTTTCATCTTCTTTTTTTATTTCTGATTCCTTTTCAGATTCTTTTTGTTCCGGGATTATTTCAGGTTCTTTTTCTTCCGATTTATTTTTCTCTTTGGATTCAGAAGATTCATCCAGGAGTTCGATTTTTTCTTTGGAAGCAATTGTATCCTGTTCCACCTTTATTTTTTCTTCCTCTTCAAGCTGTTGAATATAAGGAAGACGATTGAGAGATTTGAAATTTTTCCCGTCGTAGAATTTATTGATATCCTGTACATATTCATTATTTTCCTTATTAAGTAATCCATCCAGATACTGCTTTGCCAGGGTGCTGTCTGCCAATACGAAATAATTGATAAAACCAATAGCAAAAGATGCTTTATCAGAGAATTCATGCTCCGGTATCTCTGTAATAGGAATTAATAATTCAACTGATCTTTCCGGATTTTTTCCCATAAGGTCGATAGCGTCCTGGTATTCTTTAAGTTCCCGTTTCTGCTTTTCTGTGGTAATATGCACTTCTTCGTCATTCAATAACATCGAAGCAGCGTATGTATATTTATTGCCGGGAAAAATAGTTTCCATGTTCTCAAATATATTGTTGGTCATAAGAGTATCATTGAGAATAGTTTTGTATATCCATATTTTTACAAACTGGGAAAATGGTATGAATTCATTATCGAATTTAACAATATCCTCTTCGACTTTCCGAATGTTTTGTTTTATTTTTTCCAACTCGACCTGCATTTCAGTAGAAATGATTTCTTCGTCTTCTACAATAACTTTTTCTGATAATGAATCCGGTTCTTCCATGACAAATAATGAGTCTGTTTTGATACCACT
>JAIORR010000365.1 GCA_021108055.1 Candidatus Cloacimonadota bacterium | reverse complement strand
CAAACCATTCAACAGCATCGCCAATGATCATATTGATATCATTATTATTTGTGAACTGGGAAAGATCAAAGCTGGTGAAAAATGATTTGTAGATCAAGTTATCTAAAGATAACGCACAAGTGTTATGATAGGCATATGCTTGCCCATTAAAAGGACCATCTTCAAAAATGAAAGCAGAAATTGAACTAATTTCTGGATTCAATACTTCGTTTTGATATACCGTAGGACAAGCTCTTACATCTAAAACGTCTGGGCTATTAGAATAAGTTGGCAATTCCTGATTAGCACTTCCAATTACAGATTCATCTGTGATCAATGCACTCCCGTCCGAATAATCATAAATATCAGGACCGCCGATTCCATCTGTTCCGCCACCATATCCTGTGGGAATGTGATCACCACGTAAATATGCATAATAGAACTTGGTTAAAGGTCTATCATACAAATTGAAACTATATAAAGAATATGCATTGTTGGCAATATCATCTGCTGCCATAAAAAGATTCTTTGGATCATCATTTGTTCCGTAATCAAGAAAATCCATCATCGCAGCCGAAAAAGTATCTTCTTCATCACCGTGCCCAAAAGACTTGCCATAAGCAAATATTGCTTCATAGCAATCGGGAAACGCATAATAATCATATTCTTCCCAATCGTAGATGTCATAAGCTACATTTGCATTATCTAAAGCCATAATGTATTTTGGATATTCGAGATTTTGATAATCCTGATCACCGGAAAAAGCTAAAAGAACTTCAACTCCGTCTGTAGGAAGTATCTTGAAAGTATAGAATTCCTGTGGAGCATTTACCGGCAGGGTCCCTCTATTCTGTGCCGGAGAGTCATCTGTGGCAGCAAAATAGTAATTAACTGTTGTACTGTTTGGAATTTCCGGAAGTTGATAGTAATAGATATTGGGTTCAACAAAATTAGTATGTGAAATACCTTCCCAGCCACTACCTATATTGTAATAAAGTGTATCAGATAAAATGGGATGCATATCTGTTATTGTAAGAGAAATTTCCGGTGTATTATCAAATGTATTACCTACTTCATCATACATAAAAGCCGGAGGCTGATAATCTTCTCCCATAAAGAAACTGATGGCAAGTTCATTTTGAAGCATATTGCCGTGAGGTTCGATTCCGATATACTGTCCATTTTCAACTATTTCTCTTAGATAACAAAGACCGATATCTGCCGTATCATTTTGAATGGCAATGGTTGAACTTTGACCGTAATCTTGAGGACATACCTGGCCTGTTTGTCCGGTCGCCACATTTTGATATTGGAAGATCATCTCTCCACTTTCGTGGAAGATCACTTCAAAGCATAGGCACGGGGTTCCGCCTGTTCCATTATGAAACCTTACATTATGCCATTCTACTACGCAATAGCGATTTGGAGCTGTTCCAAAAGTCTGGAAAAATATATCTCCTGTTCCTTCATCTGCATGCAAGTCATCCCAATAAACAGCAATTAATGCCGGCATTTGAGTATAACCTGGAATTGGGTATACATAATTGAACATATTACCATCTGTTTGCCAGATACCGTAAGGATCGGGATAGGAATGATACCATGTATTATCTGTTAATAGAAATTCGCCGTTTATATCTACATGAAAATAAGTTCTATCAATTCCGTAAAATGGAAAATCAAAGCCAAACTCGATAGGTTCGGAAAAATTATCATCTCCGTAAAATCCCGGAACACCATAAGTTATGGTGGAAGTTCCGGTTTCACTTATCTCTATCCAGTCATAAACCGGTCCGCCCGGCTCAGTGCTGTCTATCCATTGATAACCAAAAGCATCCGGTCCGCCTGTTCCGTAGTGTTGAAATATTTCGGTTTCAATTGAAAAGGAATCATTGTTTGGATTTGCATCACCGGTAAGATATGTTGTCATTGTAACAGTGTAGTCCCCAACTTCAGTTGGTTGCCATACATCGCTGAAATCTACCACTTCCGTTGCACCGGGAACGATTGTTCCTGAATACACAACCGTAGAACTATAAACTACAACAGAAGATTCATCAACAATTTCGCAGATTATATCAAAATCTTCGGTAATATTGGAAGTTCCGTAATTCATTATCGTACCTGAAGGATATACTTCCGAATTTAAATAATGGTAAGCTTCGGGAACTTCGATGGATACCATTCCTGCATCATTCGCTTCTGCCTGCCCAACTTTTACATCATCGACAACCAAGGCATAAGCATCCTGAAACCACTCAATTCCCAGATAAATATTACTTCCTGCATAAGAAGACAGATCGTAAGAATATTCCACATATTCATCTCCTGCTCCTACAATACTTTCCAAAGTTACATTAAAGTCATTAATTGCATTTCCTGTCGTGGAAAGTTTAACATTAAAATCTTCTGTACTGTACCAGGCTCTGGCAAAGAATATGAATGAATCTCCGGATAGAATAGCCACTTGTGGAGTGATCAGCCAATCATGACCTCCACTACCCGAACATTCCACCTTCGCCATCCAATTGCCTGAATGAGCTGCAGAATTATTTTCATAAGCAACCCATTCTTCACCGTCTCCATCAACATCATAAATCGTCCAATCTGCTGGAATAATTCCACCTTCAAAGCCTTCATCGATATTCCACTGCCCGAAAGCTGTTGTTACTGACAGCAGCATTATTGCTATCAACATAATTACATTTCTGTTCTTCATTTTTTTCTCCTTTTTATTTTTATTTT
>JAIORR010000352.1 GCA_021108055.1 Candidatus Cloacimonadota bacterium | reverse complement strand
GCTTTTTTTATGCATACCATAAATACATTTCAATTTGAAATTAGTTGTTTATTTAATATTTAATAGACATACATTTGTGACATTATAACCCAATGTGTCCGAAATTGACTCGTTTTTGTCAGTATTCAATTACAAGACGAATTCAGTTTTTAACTAATAACTTCTTATATTATAAATAGATAAAGAGTAATCTATTTTGCTTTGTTCCCGATTATTATTATGGAATATAACTTGCATATTTATTATAATTATTATAAGATATAATATATGTTGTTTGGAAATAATATGAAAAAGTATTATTTTATTAAGTTGATCTGAAAGAGAGGTAAAATGCTGACAAAATTAATAAATAACAGGTACAAGATTTTCATTTCAATTATTTTCGGTTTTCTTGGGTTCTTCATTAATTTTCAGACAATAATTTTCCCATTTGGAGAATACACGGCTGCTATATTACTTGGATTGTTGTTTCCTATGCTGATAACCTTGTGCTGGGGTTGGAAATACGGTTTGCTTTCTGCATTAGCCGGTGGCTGCCAGAGTATGTGGTGGCTGTGGGGACCAAGTAACGGATATGCCATTTTCTTTGTAGTGCTGCCATTTACGCTCTGGGTAGTATGGCATGGAATTTGTGCGAATTTGCGCAGAAAGCAGAAAGTTCATAAATGGTGGTTGAGCATGTACATCGTGGAAATTCCCTTCCGTATTTTTAGTTCAATAAATTTATTAATGTTAAGTAGATGGGCTATAACTCTTAATCCTCCATCCTGGAGTTGGTGTTCAAACGCTCCGAATTCAATTCCGATGCATTTCTCTGTTTTTGTTACGATCAAACAGGCGGCAGTTGGGTTTGTGATACTACTTTTTGCAGATGTATTATTGAACTTTAGAATTATAAGAAAATTCTTTAAATTGAAAGAATACATAGATCACAAAAAAACAGGTTTCATTATCAGTGCCTTTCTATTGATTGGATGCTTGTTCTGGTTGCTGGATAGCATCTTTTATTCATTTGTTTTTCATACTGAAAGTTCATTTATCAATCTGCTTGCACTGGATATCCCTGATTATAATATTTTCATTAGAACTGTTTTCTTAATTTTTTGCCTAATATGCGGACTAATTACTTCCAGAATTTTACGCAGACAAAGAGAAGATGAAATTGCTTTGAAAGAAAGCGAAGAAGGACTCTTTCAGATCATTCAAGGAAATTCAATAGCAACATTTGTTATCAATAAAGAACACAAAGTAACACATTGGAACAAAGCCGCTGAGAATCTGACAGGTTTTTCTGCAAAAGAAATGATCGGTACAAAGAATCAATGGAAACCTTTCTATCCTCAAGAAAGACCTCTTATGGCAGATGTTATCGTGAATGAACTTCCCGATAAAAAGATAAAAAAATATTACGCAGAAAAATATAGAAAATCTTCTCTGGTAAAAGGAGCTTTTGAAGGTGAAGATTTCTTTCCCAAAATGGGAGAAAAAGGCAAATGGCTTTTCTTTACTGCTGCTCCATTGAAAGATCATAATGGGAAAATCATAGGTGCTATAGAAACTTTGCAGGATATTACCAAAAGTAAATTATCCGAAGAGATGCTGAAATCATCAGAAACGTTATACCGTTCAACAATTGACTCAATGAACGAGCGTATTAATGTGATGGATACTGATTTGCGAATATTACTCTTCAATGCATCTATCACAAAGTGGTGCAGGGAATTAAATATTAACACAGACAATGTAATCGGTAAAAGTTTGTGTGATGTATTTCCCTTTCTGGAAAAAAAAGAAATTCGGGATGAATTTATTCAGGTTATTAAAACCAAAAAAACCCTGACCTCTCAGGAAACCCATAAATTTGGAGAAAGCGAGATCATAACAGAAACGAGAAAGATTCCTGTAATTGATAACGGGAAAGTTACTCGGATCATTAATATTATTACCGACATTACTGAACAAAAAAAAGCGGAAAAAGAACTTAAAAGATATCACGAACATCTGGAAGAACTTGTAAAAGAACGCACCGCTGAATTAGAAGAAAAAAATAAAGAATTAGAACGTTATAATAGTTTGTTTGAGGGCAGGGAATTCAGGATAAAGGAGTTGAAGGATAAGGTGAAGGAGTTGGAGAAGAAACATTAACCATCGAATTTATTCGATGGGAAAAAAGGAACTCACACAAAGCATTAACCGTCGAATTCATTCGATGGAAACAGAGACGCACCATGAATAACCGACTTCAGTCGGAAGATGTCCTGAATGAATTCAGAGTTGGGTGGTGATTATCTTTCTGCCATTCTCTAACCCAGTGAAATATCCTGCAGATTTCACGGGTTAAAAAGTGAAAGGTTAATGTTTGGATTAGTTAAAATACAGGAGAAAAAATCCGTCTACGCCGGACTAAAGACCCGATCTCTTAAAAAAGAGAGGGAACTAAACGGAAGAAATCTTTTTACTTTTCTTATGTTCCTTCTTTTTGGAATGACTTTTAATGATTTCTTCAAAAAGAGAAGGACAGCAGGATGAGTTAAAATACAGGAGAAATAAATGAATATTAAAAGAAACATCAAATCCATAATGATATTAAATATTTCTATTATCATCTTTTTGCTAAGTTCATTTTTATTTGCACAAGAAAATCCAACAAAAAACATTCTCATTCTGAATTCGTACCATAAAGGTTTTGTTCAGACTGATAATATTGTAAAAGGAATCGAATCTGTTCTTG
>JAIORR010000372.1 GCA_021108055.1 Candidatus Cloacimonadota bacterium | reverse complement strand
GAATTAGCAGTTATTCATATAGTTTCGTATTATGCTCAAGTGAATCCTGCTTGTAGATTTATGCAGGCAGGATTCGTTTGTATTTCATTGGGATAATCAATGGAATTAAACATAGATTCCCACTTCCACGGGATTTATCCGCAATCCCACGGCTTGTAAACCTTAGGAGGAATGACAGTACCAAACTCTAACCTTCGACTTTTCAACCCGTGAAATTCTGAAAGACTATTTCACTGGGTTAGTCGATGGAAACATAGCCTAACCAGTCGATGGAAACACAAGGAAGACTATTATTCAGTGGATTCCCGTTTCCACGGGATTTATCCGCAATCCCACGGCTTGTAAACCTTAGGAGGAATGACAGTAACAAACTCTAACCTTCGACTTTAGTCGATGGAAACACAAGTAAGACTATTTCACTGGGTTAGTCGGTGGAACCACAACCTAACCGTTTATTGTATAATGTAAATATCAAGATGATACTTCTGTTCCGGCTGATTCTATTTCAAGAGAATTCATTGGTGCTAATTTTCATAAATAAACATTAATAAATTTAACATAAATTCAGCTATTTCTTCAATTGTGAGTAATTATTCATTGGAGAAAAATGAAAAATATAAAATTTATTTTGATAGCAGTTCTGTTATTGAACGTTAGTATTGCATTTGCAGAATGTGATATGTTTGCCGGAATTGCTAAAGATGGATTTTACATTTCGGAGTTAAATTCGGAGCCAGGGAATTTTGATGATCCGAATGACTTTTTTGAATGGATAAAGCTTCGATCAAGAAATTCTGCTCCCAAACCGAATAATGATGGTTATGGAGTCCTTTACTACAAAGATTATGGTTATTTTTATTTGGATCCTGCTAATTTGGGACATAGTGAAGAAGATCAAGGTAATCCGAACAATCAAGCTTGGTATCAAATAGATTATAATACTTTTTATACTGACGGTACTGAAAATATGCAATGGGAACTTAACACAGCCAGCGATGTTATAATGAACTATAACACCGAAGCATCAATTGTTTTGGCGCATGCAAGACAAGGATCGGGAGGGCACGGCAATCATCCTTTTAGATTTAATATTATAGGAGATTATAAAACTTATACTTTTATGCATAATGGCTGGTTAACTTCAGATTTAGAAACACCTATTTATAATTACTTGTTAGATTTAGGCTGGTTCAACACATATTCATCTAACTGGGAAGATAATGATATGATCGATAGTGAAATCCTTTTTCATTATATTATGAAGTTTGTAATAGATAACAATGGAGATATTGTAGCAGGAGTTCACGAGGCTTTAACGCAAACCAATATTGATGGAGCTAATATCAGAGAGGAATTAGAAAATCCTGTTGCTTATCATAGTACTTCTTTGGGTGGTTGGACTTATAATAAGGTTGCAAATTTCATTATGTCTGACGGTGAAAATCTTTACATATTCAGAAATTCCCCCTCGGTAGATAATGCTCCGGCTTTTAATGATTCGCTTCACGCTCTTTCATACACTGTACACGATTACTTCACAGCAGTGAAGACCTATCATGAGCTTGATACGAGAGTAGATCAGTTTGATTTTGTTTCTATACCAAGACATGGACAGTCTATAGAAATTCCTGATTTTCTGGATTATACTCCGGCTTCCCCCAATGCTGCCACCCTGATTTTTCCTGATCACGGAATAACAGGTATGCCCCGGCAAGTTACGGTAGATTGGGAATACAATAAAATATCACTTGAAGTGCCTACGGGATTTAAAGTGTACAAAGGGGCTGCAGAAGTGGCGGATATTGCCTATACTTCGGACATAATTTACACACACGTATTTTCCGATCTTATCTGGAACGAAACAGTCTCTTGGAAAGTAGTTCCTTACAACAATAATGGTGATTTCGTTAGCCCGGAAGTTTGGGAATTTACTGTGATGAGCGAACCTGATAACCCGGATGAAGTACCCTCAGAAATTGTTTATACAGAAGAAGTATATTCCGGTAGTGATCCTGCAATAATTTCATTGCCAGCTATTAATCTTGGAGAAGGAAATGTAAATCCAACAATTGATTTTTCTTATTCATCTTCAGAAACTAATTTTAACATTACAATATTAGTTCAAGATCAACCTAATAATCCGTTACCTTATCCTGAGAATTGTGCTGCTTCATTTACTCCCAATCTTCCCAATAATAACGAAACAACCTTAACATTCAATTTTAGTGGAACACTTACACCAAATGTATTACTACATTGGAATGAAAGTGGTTGGGAAGATGTAACTACTCTTGCAAATGCAACTTTTGGAGTTGGTTTCGTAACTTTTGCCTGGACTTCAACCGGAAGGGGAAATGAAATTTTTGTAGTGAACAATGGTGGAGAATCTCCACTTCCTGTTTCTCTTTCTTCTTTCACTACAACATATGGAAATGGTTCACCAATTATTAATTGGGTTACACAATCCGAATCCGATAATATCGGATGGAATGTATACCGTTCATACTCTTCTAATTTCGGTCAGGCTCAGATACTCAATCTTTACACTATTCCCGGGAACGGAACAACTTCTCAACCTTCATTCTATTCCTTCACCGATGAATATGAAGTTCATGAGAATTTTACCTATTGGTATTGGCTGGAAAGTATAAGCGGTTCCGGTATAACTGAGAGCTATGGACCTGTATCATTAACTATTCCTTCAGAGGGGAATGACATTCCGGAAATTCCCATGGTAACCGAACTGCATCAGAATTTCCC
>JAIORR010000018.1 GCA_021108055.1 Candidatus Cloacimonadota bacterium | reverse complement strand
AAAATAAACAGGAGATTTTTTATGAAAAAAAACAGTTTTGTTCTATTATTCATTTTAATTGTATCTTTATCTTTTGCGAAAAGTTATGATATTGATTTCGGAACAAAAGAAAATAAAGTTAGATTGCAAGAAAATGACTATCAGAAATTGAGTATGAGTCTTACTTTCGAGGGAATTAACAGCTTTGAAGTTGAAACTCAAAAAGGGATTTTTAATGAAATTATAATCCCGAAAACTTATTGTATCGGAGAGGTCGGAACGCCAAAACTTCCGGCTGTGAAAAAGCTGATCGAGATTCCTTTTGGAGCAGAAGTATCGGTTAATATATTGAATTATTCCACGACCGAATATAATTTAAGCGACTTTGGAATTAATAATCCAATTATTCCTGTTCAACCATCACTTCCCAAAAGTATCGAGGACATTTCTTCCGTTGAATTTGAATATAATGAGAATTATTATTCTTTAAATAGGCTTTCTGATTTTGAATTGGCAACCGTTGAAATTCTAGGTGTTATGAGAGGAATGAGGTTAGCCCGTCTCGTTGTTGCTCCTGTAAACTATAATCCTGTTACAGGTATCATTCAGGTTTATAATGAGATCGAACTTGAAGTGATTTTCACAGGAAGCGACATCGAATTATCAAAGAATATTAAAGCTTTCACCTCTTCCCCATATTTCGAAGCTGTTTATCAAAGAATTGATAATTACAGAGTTGATCACGATTATCCGTCTCATCCTGATCTGACGACTTATCCGGTTAAATATTTGATCGTTGCTGATAGAATGTTCGAAAGCACTTTGGTAGATTTCATCGAATGGAAAATCAAAAAGGGGTTTGAAGTCATCGTTGCTTATACTGACGAAATCGGAACTTCTGCTAGTCAGATCCAAACATACATTCACGACCAATATAATGCCGGCACTCCGGAAGATCCTGCTCCTTCATTTGTTCTTCTGGTGGGAGATACAGGACAAATTCCAGCTTCCGCAACTGGTTCTTCTTCTGGGAAAGATACAGATTTATATTATTGCAGTGTCGATGGAGATTATTTCCCGGAAATGTATTATGGAAGAATGTCTGCCACAAATACAACGCAATTGCAAAGTCAAATCGATAAAATTCTATATTATGAAAAATACGAATTTTCTGACCCAACCTATCTTGATAATGTAACACTAATTGCCGGAGCAGATGCAACCTGGAATCCTAATGTCGGTCAACCAACTATTATTTACGGAACAAATAATTATTTCAACACAGCTCACGGTTATTCAGAAATCAATTCTTATCTCACAAGTTATACCGGTTGTTATGATACGGTTGATGACGGAATAGGATTCATAAATTATACTGCTCATTGTTCAGAGACTTCATGGGGAACTCCAAGTTTATCACAATCTGATGTTAATGCTTTTACAAATAATGGGAAATATCCTCTCGCAATTGGAAACTGCTGTCTTGCTGCCGACTTTGGTTATTCCGAATGTATCGGTGAAACCTGGATGAGAAAGGCAAATGGCGGAGCAATCGGTTATATCGGTTCTTCTCCTTCTTCGTACTGGTTTGAAGATTTTTATTGGTCAGTCGGTGCCTTTCCAATTGTCGGAACTAATGACGGATATGTTCCTACTTATGAAGAAACAACATGGGGAGCTTATGATGCTGGTTTTATGAGCGATTATGTTTCGCAAGATGCTTTGGTCTTTGTTGGAAATCTGTCTGTAACAGAAGTTGATATTCAAGGTTATCCGAGTCATTCAAGTCCGCTGTATTACTGGCAGGCATATAATACTCTCGGCGATCCATCCCTGATGATCTACAATACTCAAGGTTCGATCAATACAGTAAATTTCAATGATATTTTACCTATCGGAGCAGAAACTTTCAATATCGAAGCTGAAGCAGGTTCTTATGTTGGAATTTCCAGAGATGGAATTCTTCATGGTGCTGCTCTAATTGACGAAACAGGTTCTATAGATGTTCCGATAACTCCTTTCACAACTGTAGGAACTGCTGATATTGTCGTTACAAAACCGCAATATCAACCTGTTATAACAACAGTAAACGTGAATACTCTTGCAGGTCCGTATGTTACAGTTGAAAGTTGTATTGTCAGTGCCGGCGGCGATGATGTCATCGAATATGGAGAAACAGTTTATTTAACTATTACTTTGAAAAATGTTGGGAACGATTCTGCCACAAATGTGAATATGACTTTGACTGAAAGTGATGTTTATATAACTCTTACAGATAATTCTGAAAATTTCGGAACGATCGCTGTCGGAGCTTCTGTCACACGAACAAATGCTTATATATTCACAGTTTCCAATTCTGTTCCTGATAATCATTCTATTCAGTTGAATACTGAAATTATCTCATCCGAAGATACCTGGTATTCAAACATTAATCTGACAGCTTATGCTCCTGTTCTTTCTGTTCAAAGTGTAACGGTTTCCGATGGCGATAACGGAAGACTTGATCCGGATGAAACGGCAGATTTAATTGTAACCATCGAAAATAGCGGTGGAGCAACAGCCAATAATGTATATGCAATTCTTTCAACTCTGGATTCATACATTACGATAAATGATAATTCCGATAATATTGCTTCATTATCCGCTTCTTCAACTGGAAATGTTACTTTCAATCTAACAACTGCCAGCGATACACCTATCGGTTATACTGTAAATTTTGATGTGAATATGGGTGCTGATCTCGGATATTCTGCAGATGATTCCTTCTTATTAATAATAGGATTAGTACTGGAAGATTTTGAGACCGGCAACTTTAATTCCTTCCCCTGGG
>JAIORR010000239.1 GCA_021108055.1 Candidatus Cloacimonadota bacterium | reverse complement strand
TACAAGCAGGATTCACTTGAGCATAATACGAAACTATATGAATAACTGCTAATTCTCAGCAGTTACACGATAGAATTTCTTATTCCCTGCTGTTGAAACAGGATCATTCCATGTTGTTGTTGTTATTTGTGTACCTGTTGGTTCCAGCGTCCATCCCGTTGGGAAAGCAGCATAGGGATCTGTCGAACTGTAAACATTGTAGTATGATGCACACAGAACAGGATCCCATTGGAGAGTTATATTTGTGCCGACTTTAGAAATAATAAAATTCACCGGATTAGACGGATGACAATCGATATAGAATGCCATATCCATTGAGACATGTTCTTCACCACTTAGATTAAATGGATGTCCCGCAGGATAAATCAATTCTTGCCAGAATGCACGGGCCGGTTCATCTAACCAGACAGCATCGTCATTCCAATGATTTGGTGAACTTTTCCAGCCGAATTCAAAATATGGTCCTTCTATCCATGTTCTTACACTTAACCAGTAAATATTATCTTCTTCTTGTATAAAAGCTGATGTATCCGGAATTGTAAAGTTATACTCCCATACATTATAATCACCAGGGAATATTAATGGCGGATCTCCATAGAAATCATACCACCATTCACCATCAGGAACATAATCGTATAGTCGTTCTATATAATCACCCGGGAAGAATACTCTTTCCCAGAGAAGTGCATCGGGTTCACTCCAGCCATTGGGCCCATTTGGATTATCCGACCAGATACCAAGTTCAAAAATTACATTATCCGGCATCATTTCATCAAATTTCCATGAACCCCAGATGTGAATACTATTGATTGGTCCGCTTTCAACACATAAGAAATCATCAGCCAACATTCGCCATTCCATTGTGCAAACATCTAAACCAAAGGATGTTGTATCCGGCCATTGATGATAATGCATCTTAAGTCCATCATGCAGATCTTCTTCAATTTCAACCTGGTAATCTTCAACTTCGCCGTTATTAGCTATTCCGGTAACTCCTAAGCCGCCACCGGTATCAAATCTGAAGCGAGCAAACGTAACACCTGGTACAGCAGTTGTTGGAACTGGAAAGTTCAATGAATTCCAACCGGCAATAAGTGATCTATCTGTGAATATTTGTTCACTTACATCCCATGAGTTGTTACCATCAAAATCTAACCATGCATTCAAAAGACCACTTGTAGATGCCTGCACATAAACTGCTCCCTGCTCTCCCGGTATTAATGGACAGACGAATAAAACACCATCTTCATCATCAAGATTATTATTATCATCTCCAAGAGCATTTGGATCGGGTAAACCATCAGGTTCTGCATCTACTTGAGCACCAAGATAAGTTATACCATCAAGTATATGCCCTGCACCATTATTAACCAGAAGTGTAGGATAATTTGGATCGGGAGCATCACCGAAGTCTAATTCTTCAGGTTCTTCTTCAATAAAAAGCAGGTAATCTTCTGTTTCACCATCTTCAAAGACACCACTTCCATCCCAATCATTTAATCCAATCATAACATCTGTGATTGAGAATCGTACCCAGACATAACCAGCATTAGGCCCGATCTGGAAAGTTGATCCTAAAGGCAATAAACCAGAAAGAGTTCCTGAATAACCCGCTGGAATACCTAAATCAAGTACTACATATTCATGTACTACAATACCGGCACATTTGGTAGTCATATCATTATACCATTGTCCATCCTGATTCCAATCAAAGAGAACATTTATATAACCATCCACAGGCATGTTGTTGGTTACATTTATATCGATATCAACACCCCATGTTGCATTATTGCAAATAATACCAAGTGATGAACCTGCTGTCGCTCCAGGACAAGGAATTACCGCACCGGTTGCATCAATTGTGTAAGAATCAGGGTTAATAAGTCCTGCATCTCCATCCAGGAAGCATTCATCTAAGTCATACGAAGGGAAACAGCCGCCAGGACAAGCTCCCGCATTTCCATCAGTTTCCAGATCAACCATAGGTCCAAACCAAGCCAAGTTTTCACCAAATCCGTGTTGAATATATCCTGCAGGTCCGATCGTTTTGCAGGTCGGGAATGAACCTGTTACACCAGAAGAAGGATAAGCAATAGCACCATCTCCTTCCGGTGCATCACCGAAATCGTATTCATTTGTAGGTCCTTCTTCTGTGGTTATTTGGAATGCCAGATCGATTGATTCATACATAAATTCATGACCATCTGGGTATGTCATTTCAATCCACGGTCCAAAATATGGTTCATTACCAACTGTATAGACTGCATCATCATTCCAATTGTCGAGAGAGGTTTTCCAGCCAAAACGACATGCCGGATTCGGATCCATTGGAACGGCTTGAACATCGAGCCAATAGATAATCGGTTCTTCTTCTGTACCTTCCTGTAGGAAATAATCCTCCGGATCTAAGATATAATTGTATTTAAAACACCAAAAATGATTATCATTAATCCATTCTCCTGTATCCGGATTATACCAGTCTTCCGGAGGTGACTCAACAAATTCGACATCATCAGGAGTCGGAGTCCAGGTTTTTACCCATAGAACATCTCCGGGCATACTCCAGAATGTTGCACCACCAGCAGGGATATCGGAATGAATACTGAAAGTAAATTCAACAGCTTCCGGTGCTTCTAAAAATGGGATATGATCATCTTTCCAGGAACCCCAGATATGAATATCTGTAATATAGCCGGTTTCAGTACACAAGAAATCATCTGCAAGAATTAGGGGTAAATTCCCAGGGTCGTCAGGTTGCCAGGTGGCATCTACATCCATACCGGTTGGTGAAAGGTCTGGTAATTGTTCCCATTT
>JAIORR010000291.1 GCA_021108055.1 Candidatus Cloacimonadota bacterium | reverse complement strand
GAGCTATCATCAATTCTTCATTCGTGGGTATTTTCAATATTTTTACTTTGGAATCTTTTGTTTGAAGTTCCAGTATGCCGGCAGTGAATTGATCGTTCTCTTTTTCATCTAATATCAAACCGAGATAGTCCATATCTTTGCAGACGAGTGAACGTAAGATCGGCATATTCTCACCTACACCGCCAGTGAAGATCAGAATGTCCAATCCATTCATTACGGCAGCATAAGCACCGATATATTTTTTTATCCTGTAAGCATACACTTCATGAGCCTGAATAGCATTCGGTGTTTGTTTTTCAATAATATTCTCTTCTATTTCCCGCATATCGTTACTGATGGCAGAAAGACCGAGCATACCGCTTTTTTTATTCAGGATCACATTAACCTCATCCACGCTCAATCCCATCTCTTTCTGCATATGAATGGGAATTGCCGGATCGATATCGCCGCAGCGGGTTCCCATTACAAGTCCTTCCAGTGGAGTAAATCCCATCGAAGTATCTACAGATTTCCCACCATCGATGGCTGTGATGGAAGCACCATTTCCGATATGACACGTTATGATCTTCAGGTTCAAAAGGTCCTTTTTCAGATATTCTGCAGCGAGTTCAGCCACATATTTGTGAGAAGTTCCATGAAAGCCATATCTCCTTATCTTGTGTTCTGTATAAAATTCCAAGGGAAGTGCATAAAGATATGCTTTAGGTGGCATTGTCTGGTGGAAAGCCGTGTCGAATACACCGCCCTGAGGAGTATCCGGAAGGATCTTTTTCATTGCATAAACTCCTTTCAGGTTGGCGGGATTATGCAAAGGTGCCAGGCTGGAACATTCTTCCATAACTTTGATAACATCATCTGTAATCTTTACGGAACCAGAATAGTGTTCGCCTGCATGAACCAATCGGTGACCGATGGCATCGATTTCTTCAATATCGTTTATTACACCATGATTTTCATCCAGTAAATGTTCGACGATCAAGTGAATGGCTTTATCGTGGTCTTCTATGAGCATTTTATGTTTTTTCTTTGAATAATCTGCGCATTTGTAAGTGAACAGAGAAATATCCTCTGCTATTTTTTCTGCAATTCCTTCTGCCAGAACTTCTTCGTTTTCCAAATTAATGAACTGGTATTTCACAGATGAACTACCACAATTCAGAACCAATATTTTCATTTTGTCTCCATTTTCTACCGCAGAGATTTTGGTTGTTTCTACGGATGTTATTTCATTTTTTTAATATTTATAGTCAGGGAAAATTATAGCTATCTCTTCTTTTGCATGTTGAATAGAATCCGAGGCATGAACTGCGTTTCGGGTTACGGTTTCTCCGTATATCCTGCGAATTG
The DNA here is from genome assembly GCA_021108055.1 of Candidatus Cloacimonadota bacterium. GTDB lineage: Bacteria > Cloacimonadota > Cloacimonadia > Cloacimonadales > TCS61 > JACNIV01. The sequence goes on along the minus strand of JAIORR010000291.1, from coordinate 1,471 downwards.
TTTCCGGTTGTGTTTCGTGATAGTCTGTTTTTCCAACGATTTTCCTGAGGTTTTCTATGGCATTTTCTTTTTGCAGGATGGCGGCTACTGTTTTTCCGGAAGTCATGAATTCGATTAGTTTCTCGTAAAATACTTTGCCTTTATGAACAGTGTAAAATCGTTCTGCAAATTCCCTGTCCATACATAACATCCTCATTTCCTGGATAACAAAACCGTGTTCTTCGATGATCTTCAAGATCGCACCTGCATGATTTTTTGCAGTCGAATCCGGTTTGATTAAAAAAAGTGTGATTTCTTTCATTTATTAATCCTTTATGATTTTCTGGTAAATTTTTTTTTGAGTTCTTTTTTGACAATAAATTTCTATCCGGAAATAGAATTAAGTGTATTCAGGAACTCTGTCTTAATATCTTTCACGTCTTCAAAAATAATTCGGGTAATGCAGGAAATCAGAGGAATCGAAATATTGAATTTAGAAAGTTTCCGAACTGTTTTTGCCATGGAAACACCTTCCACTTCCATTCCTACTTTATGTAGAGCATCATCCCTGGAAAATCCCTGGGCAAGAAATTTCCCGAACTGTCGGTTACGACTGTTTTCCGAAATGCAGGTAGTTATCAGGTCACCAATACCGGCAATGCCGTAGGCTGTTTTGTGATACACACCCAGAAATTTCATTACATTCACAAATTCATCCAGTCCGTAAGTCATTATCAGACCGAAGACGTTGGTTTTAAAACCGAACCCGTCTGCCAGACCTACAGCTACGGCAATAAGACCTTTCAAGGCTGCAGCTAATTCCACACCGTGCACATCACGACTGAAATCAAATTTCAAAGTATCATTTTCCAAAACCTTCTGCAATTGGAAAAGGAGAGCAATATCACGGGAAGCGAGGATAGCTTTTGCCGGCAGTCCTTCAGCTAATTCTCGGGCAATTGTAGGACCGGAAAGTGTGGCAAACTGCATTTTGGGAAGTTTATCCTGAATGATCTGTCCCACGGTTTTCAGAGTGGAAAATTCCACTCCTTTGGAAGCACTGAGGATAATGCATTTTTTTACATTATTTTTAATAAATTCATCTGTAAGTTCGTCTATTTTCCTGGAAGGAATAGCAGTAATAACAATATCTTCCGCTTCTATCCGGTGCGAAAATTTCTTCTCTACAATTATATTTTTCGGAAGTTTTACACCCGGTAAAAATCTGGATTCCCTGTCTTTGTTTATTTCATCAGCTTCTTGTTGATCTATGGTCCAAAGATATATTTGATTCTTCTTAGAAAAAAGCAGGGCAAGCGTTGATCCCCAATTGCCGGAACCAATGATTATTACTTTTCCGGAAAAGGCTTTATCCATTTTTTTCTCCATTTTGATTATTTATAAATGCAACTCTTAGAAGGTGTGATTTATAGTAAAGATTTTTTTGATTTAACTCACCCTTCAGTCTTCGCCAAGGCTACGCCCGGACAGG
>JAIORR010000139.1 GCA_021108055.1 Candidatus Cloacimonadota bacterium | reverse complement strand
TTGTGAGAAAATTGAAAATTGAAAATTGAAAATTGAAAATTGAAAATTGAAAATTTGAGATTTGAGATTTGAGATGTGAGATGTGAGATGTGAGATGTGAGATGTGAGATTGAAGATTGAAGATTGAAGATTGGAGATTGGAGATTGGAGATTGGAGATTTGAGAATTGAGATTTGAGAATTGAGATTTGAGAATTCATGGCATTGGTAGGTATTAGTAGGTTTTGGGTTTTGGGTATTGGGTATTGGGTATTGGGTTTTGGGTTTTGGGTTTTATTTGTTTTTTGTTATTTGTTTTTTGGAATTTAATGTTTAATAAGGAGTTTTTATGGACAAACGAGGACAATTAAGAGTGGGAGTGTATGTGGATGTTTCCAACATCGCACAGAATGGTGGTTTTGGGATGCAGTATGATGTGCTCCGAGAATTTGCGTGCAGGAACAATGGTGTAGCTATTCGCTTGAACGCTTATGTAGCTTATGATGAAGATATGGCAAAAACGAATTCCGAATACAGAATGAAATCGGCAAATTTTCATTCTATCCTGCGTGATTTCGGATATAAAGTTATCGTGAAAATCGTAAAATGGTACGTTGATGAGCTTGGAAATAAATATGGAAAATCCAATGCAGACCTCGATATGGCGGTGGATGCCCTGATGCAATCGGAAAGGCTGGATTATGTGCTGATGGTTACCGGTGACGGAGATTTTGTTCAGGTCGTGCGTGCTTTACAGAACAGGGGATGTCGTGTAGAAGTTCTTGCCTTTAAAAATGTTTCTCATGACCTCAGGAATGAAGCAGATGTTTTTACTTCCGGCTATCTTGTACCGGAACTTTTTCCGGTCGATCATCAAAAAGAAAACGGAAAGAATATAGTTCGAGGAGTATGTTATTCTTTCTTCCCGGAAAAAGGCTACGGGTTCATGCGTTATATGAATAATCCGGGCGGCGCCCTGTGGATAACCGATTCCCGCAAAACCGAATCTGCCTATGGAACCGCATTTGTGCATAGTTCACAATTTCCTGCCAGCATCGATATGCATACTTTACCAAACCGTGAACAGATATTCGAATTTGAATTGAAAGACGTTAAAGACAAAGGAATGCAGGCAGAGAATATCAAACCTGTATATCATTATTAATTCCGGTAAATTTAGATGCAAGGAAATAAATTCGCTGTTATCGACGTGGGAACCAACAACATCCTTTTACTTATCGCAAAGCTGGAAAACGGCAAGTTAAAAGTTCTGCACAGAGATTCCAATATTTCTGCTTTCGGCAAAAATATGAAAAATAATATTCTTACGGAAGCAGCATTAAGGCGAACAAAATCCATATTAATTGATCATATTATATATTCGAGATTATTCACATCCAATATCATAGTTGTGGGAACAAGCTGTTCCAGAGAAGCCAGGAATATTGAATTGCTTTCCAAATGGATCAATATAAAATTCGGATTGAAATATAATATTATTTCCGGTGAACAGGAAGCATATTTGAATGGGATTGCAAATTTAAATGAATTCAGAGAATTTGAAAATATCATTATGTTCGACGTGGGTGGCGGAAGCACAGAATTCTCTTTTATAAAAAAAGGTGAGATCATCTCCAATCTCAGTCTTAAGCTCGGTATCAGAAGACTGGTAAATACTTTCCGCTCCGATCTGGAAGAGAAAACAAATGCTGTTAAAAAAATACTGAATTCCCTTAAAAAACCTGAAATGGAAAATTTCGTCCTGGTCGGAATTGGAGGAACGGCAACCAGTTTGTGTTCCATTAAACTTAAACTGCAGAAATATGATGGAAGTGTTATTCATAAAAAATGTATTTCAAGAAAAGAGTTAAGAACGATGTTAAGATCGTTTGAAAGAATGTCGAATCCGGAAATCGCAAACCTGATACCATTTGACCGCAAACGGGCTGATATCATTGCCACCGGCACGATGATCGTATCGGAAATACTCGATTTTTTTGAAGCAGACAAATTTTTTATAAGCGATAGAGGGATCCAGTTCGGAATTTTGAATCAAACGAAAGCAGAATTACAAAAGATGCTTTCCTGAAGGAATATAAAATGTCCAAGAAAATACCAGATCTGAAGCACCAGCGATCCGAACCGATCGAAATTAAAATCAAAGACAGAATTATCGGAAGAGATCATTTCACATTCATTGCAGGTCCCTGCACTATAGAGAATTATGATGATCTACTGACTATCGTAAACCGGCTTAAAGAAATGGGAATACACTTCTTTCGGGGTGGAGCATACAAGATGCGGACTTCTCCCTATAATTTCAGGGGACTTGGAAAAAAGGGACTTGAATATATCAAGAAGGCAGCAGATGAAACCGGTTCGATCTCCGTATCTGAAATAGTATCTTCCGAAGATGTGGAACTTATGTCGGAATATGTGGATATTTTGCAGGTGGGAACGCGTAATATGCATAACTACCGTTTACTGTGGGAATTGGGAAAGATAAAGAACCCGATCATCCTGAAACGTGGAATGAGCAGCACCATCGAAGAATGGCTGCTGGCAGCAGAACATATTATCGAAGCCGGTAACCCAAACGTGATATTATGCGAAAGAGGAATCAGGTCTTTCGAGAATTACACCCGTTATACACTCGATATTTCTGCAATTCCTGCTGTGAAAAGTCTCAGCAATCTGCCGATAATAATCGATCCATCCCACAGTTCGGGAAGAAGAGAAATGATAAAATCACTCAGTTGGGCTGCTATGGCTGCCGGTGCAGACGGACTGCTCATCGAAACGCATTTCTCTCCGGATAGTACAATATGCGACAGCGAACAGACTATAGATTTTGA
>JAIORR010000183.1 GCA_021108055.1 Candidatus Cloacimonadota bacterium | reverse complement strand
AATTTCACCCTCCAAAAATGAATATTAATTTAGAGTTCTTTGGAACAATCCTATTTTTCAATTGACATTATTATCTACTATTTTATGAGATGAGTCAGTTAATAATTGGGTGAAATAAATGAAAATATCAAAACATGCTGATAGAACTGAAAAGCTTGTCGGTATTCGAGCTGAAGATATCCACAAGTGGATTGATGGTCTTTTTGATACTGAGAGTTTTGATATGCTGCTGCTATCTGGAAGATTTCATGGTCATGATCCTTACGATCACAGGAAATTCCGTCATTGTGCAGAAGCTTTGCCCGAAGCATACAAAGAATTTGAAGGAAAATATACAAAAGAGCAGATCAAAGCAGTTTTCGAATGTCATATTAAAGACGATTATAACGGTTATCTTCCACATCGCGAAGATTTTGAAAGCGGTACTTTCACAGAAAAATATCATGAAAATGACGAACGCATTGAAAAAGAAATGATCCTTACACAAGCGGAATTAGCTGAATATTTTAAAGGGAAAGAATATTCACGTAAAAAACAGATTTCAGCAAATCTTTCCAAAGGCTTTATCTATCGCATTGTGATTCCCACACTTATTGCGATCGTGCTGTTCGTTACATCTATTTTCGTTGTAGTCGTACCTGTTTTCCGTAACAATATGATGGAACGAAAAAAAGAAATGATCAAAGAGCTTACAGCTTCTGCTATCAGCGTTATAGATTTTTATATCAAGCAGGAAGAAACTGGAATTTTGAATCGTGCCGAAGCACAAGAAAAAGCTGCTGCTCACATCCGGGAAATGCGTTACGGTGAAGAAAACAAAGACTATTTCTGGATTACGGATGGTTTCCCTCGAATGATAATGCATCCTTACACAATTGATTTGATCGGGCAAGACCTGACAAATTATCGGGATGTAAAAAATAAAAGCGGTAAAAAACTTTTTGTGGAATTCGTTAAATTGGTAGAGACAAATAACGAAGGTTACCTGGAATATCTATGGCAGTGGAAGGACGACTCATCCCGCACTGTACCCAAACTTTCATTTGTGCGGGGGATTCCCCAGTGGAATTGGATCATTGGAACAGGAGTATATATAAACGATGTAGAAGAAGAAATTGATCACCTCACCAAAAATCTTTTGATTGTATTTGCTTTCATCTCGCTCGGACTGGTTATTATTCTTATCAATGTGATATTACAAAGTCATAGAATAGAAAATAACAAGCTGCAGGCTGAAACCGGACTGCGTGAAGCTAAGGATAGATATCAGGCATTGGTGGAAGCCTCAAATGAAGGTTATATCTTAGAAGTCGAAGGTGAAAACATATATTCAAACATGACTTTGCAAAAACTTTTGGATTATACGGAAGAAGAAATTCGTGATCTGGATGTTCTCAAATTACTCACTAAAGATTCGGAGATTAATAAAAAAGCCAAAGCCCATCTACAGGATATTTTTGCCGGAAAAACCAAATCGGCAAAATTTGAGGCTCAGATCAAAACAAAAAATGGAAATATCATCGATGTGATAATCAGTACATCCCGCATTTTCTTTTCTCGTAAGAACGGTCATGTTATTTCATTCAGACAAATAGTTCATCAATCTGCCGATGAAATATTGAAAACAGCCTTCGAGCAAAATCAAACCGGTAAAATTTATATGACCAAAAATGCCGGTGATATTTGCAGACCGTTTACTAAAGATAATCTTTTACCGGAAGCAGAAACGGTATTAGACGATACTCCTGCCTATAAAGCATTGGTCTTGTTAGAAAAAACGAACACATTGATAGTTAAAGATAAAAATAATGATAAGTTAGGAATTATCCAATTATCTGATATTGCCAAATTGTATAGCGGAATGCCTGCCGAACTGCTGAGCGAAATTGAAAACAGCAGCAGTGTCGGTCATGTGATCAATACTTTGAACAAACTTCCGTTGCTTATTCGCGAAATGACAACACAAGGAACAAAACCGGCAGCTCTTAAACAAATCATAGGAAAAATGTTCGATGCTGCTATCGTTAAATTCATAGAATTGTCGCTCAAAGTAATGGGAAAACCTCCAACTGAATTTTCTTTTCTTTCGCTGGGCAGTAATGCCCGGCATGAAATGACCATGTTTTCCGATCAGGATAATGCTTTGATCTTTGCAGATGTGCAGGAACACGAACTTAAGAAAGTTCGAAAATATTTCTTGAATTTGGCTGATGGTGTATGTTCCAAACTGAATAAAGCCGGTTATCCTTTCTGTCCGGGTGGAATAATGGCTGTTAATCCGAAATGGTGCCTGACTTTATCTGAGTGGAAAAAATTCTTCAATAATTGGATATTGGATGCAACTCCTGATTCAATTCTGGAAGTAAATATATTTTTGGATATTTATTGCGCTTATGGTACGCAATCTTTAGTGGATGAACTTAAGCAATATGTATTGGAACTTGCTGAGAAAAATCCTCAATTCTTCATTCATTTTGCAAAAAACTGCTTAACTTACAAAGCTCCTTTGAACCTTTTGGGACGCATTCGCACCGAATCCAGAGGAAGTGAAAAAACAATTAATATCAAAGAAAATTTGAAACCCCTGGAAACTATAACTCGAATTTATGCTATGAAAAATAAAATCCCCGGACCCGGCACTATTGAAAGATTAAAAAAATTAATAGTTATGGAACATACTCATAGCGATATTTTCAAAGAAATGATCTATGTTTTTGATTATTTATGGAGAATACGTTTTTCCAATCAACTTATTACTCATGCTGAACTCAAAAAAGGACAGGACATACTCGACCTGAATAAATTGTCTGATATCGAGAGATTGAATTTGAAGAATGTTCTATCTAAAATCTCTGATTTCCAAACTATGCTGAATTATGACTTCCTGGATGGGTCTGCTTAAAATTTTCCTATAAAGAC
>JAIORR010000252.1 GCA_021108055.1 Candidatus Cloacimonadota bacterium | reverse complement strand
AGAGCCCCGGTTAGCCGGGGCTTTTTTTGTAAACAATACGAAATACAAAAAACGATATAATTTTATCAGACTATCAAAGCAGTATAATTTATTACGTAAAAAAATTGACAAAAAATAATAAAAAAAATATTTTCCAACAATGAAATTAATTCGGGAATTTTGCAGTATTAATGTGTTGTTAAATATAAATTGATCACAAAATGATCGGTATTATCGAAATCAAAAGAAATCTTTACTATAGTAATTATTGTGTTTGAACTTTTACTATCGCAAATAGGTTGTTTATATAAAAAATAAAAAAATTAAAAGGAGAAATGAAATGAAAAGAATGAAATTAATTTTTACTTTCATTATTTTAGCAACGAGCCTGAGTTTCTTATATGCAGGTTGGGACTTTGTAGCAGGAGGGTATATTTCCAAAATCGACTTTGTTGGAAATAATGGATGGGCTGTTTTAAGTGAAGGTCTGGTAATACATACACCGGATGGCGGAACAACCTGGGAATACCAGCAGACTGCAACATCAGAAAGACTTTATGATGTAAGTTTTGTTGATAATTTAGAAGGCTGGGTAGCAGGAAATGATGGGCTGATATTCCATACAACAGATGGAGGAAATAGCTGGATACAACAAAATAGTACAACAACAACAAATCTGCAATCCGTTAATTTCGTTGATGCCCTTAATGGTTGGGCAGCAGGAAGTTATGGCGAAATCGTTCATACTTCTGATGGTGGAGCAACCTGGTCTGCACAAACCAGCGGTATAGGAAGTAAAATTTATTCGATCTATTTTGTAGACACACTCAATGGTTGGGCAGTTGCTGGCAGCGATTATATTATTCACACAACTGATGGTGGAGCCACCTGGACTACTCAGACCAATCCTACCACAGATTCAATGAAAGATGTTATTTTTTATGATGCTAATGAAGGCTGGGCAGCCGGTCAACATTCAATAATTCATACTGTTGACGGTGGAGCAACCTGGGTAGAACAAGCAAATCCTGGTGATGAAAATTTTTATGGAATTGGAATGGGTGATAACAATCATCTCTGGGTTGTAGGTATCGATGGTGAAATATTAGCTACAACCGATGGAGGCACAACCTGGATTGAACAGAGTTTCTCTCTTGATTGGTTCCTCGGAGCTTACTTTACAGATAGCCTTACCGGCTGGATTGTAGGTTCTGGTGGAGTAATTTACAAAACAACAGATGGCGGTACAACCTGGATTGCTCAACAAGCAGGAACATCTTCCGGATTAAGACGAACCGTTTTCGTTGATGAAGACAATGTATGGGGTTGCGGAACTAAAGGGTTTATTATACATTCCGGAGATGGAGGTCTTACCTGGGAAAGTAAAGAATCAGGCTTTGATGACTGGATCTGGGATATTACTTTTGCTCCGGATCTACTTCACGGCTGGGCAGCCTGTGATGATCAAACTGGTGAAACTCCTATTCTGGCTACTGTAGATGGAGGAGATACTTGGACTCAGCAGCTTACCGGTATATATGAAGATATCGTTGGAATTGAAGCAGTTAGCACTACAGAGGTTTTCGCCGCAGCCAAAAGTGGAATTATTATACATACAACTGATGGAGGTACAACCTGGAATCAGCAAACAAGTGGTGTATATGTAGATTTCAAAAGCATTGAAATGATGTCTGAAGATGTTGGTTGGATTGTTGGTGCAGATGGTATTATTCTCTACACAGATAATGGAGGTACAACCTGGGTACAACAAACAAGTGGAACTACAGAAAACATTTATGATGTTTCTTTTGTAGATTTGCTTAATGGCTGGGCAGTTGGCTATAATGGTGTGATACTTCACACAACAGATGGTGGAACCACATGGAGTTTTCAATCAACCGGAACTGACGATGATTTCACCAGACTTTCTGTGATCGATGCAAATGAAGTTTGGGCGGTTGCCGATGACGGATTTCATACTACAGATGGTGGTCTTACCTGGACTACAGTGCCAATTCCTTGTTCTCTCGGATTATGGGGAGTAGATTTTGCCAATAGTGATCTTGGTATTGCTATGGGTAATGGCGGAATTGTTACAAGATATACTTCAGTTACATTAAATCCACCTCAGAATCTTTTCGTTACTGATGAAGGTTATGCAACCTGGGATGCTCCGGGCGGCGGTGGAAGCGATTTCTACGAAGATTTTGAAGGAACCTTCCCGCCTGACGGATGGCTTAAACTTAATCCTGATGGTGGAACAGGTTGGGAACCTCTTGAACTAGGAACTACACCTCTTCCTGGCTGGACCGGTGGAGAAGCTACTGCCTGCCCCAATGGTGGACAATGGCAAGCATACGCCACTTGGACAACAGGCGGTGCATCCTTCAACGATCAATGGATAATTACTCCTCAGATCACTGTCCAAGCTGATGATGTGCTTGATTTCTACATGGTTTACTATTATGATTCGTATGCAGATTATGTAGAGATCCTGATCTCTACAACTGTTCAAAATGATCCCGCTGCATTTGATACTGTAGTTGGTATAATTGAATTTCCGGTTGGAAGTCCTACAGACTGGGCAGCTTATTCCTATAATCTGACAGATTTTGTTACTGCAGGAACAGATGTATACATTGGATTCAGAGAATATGTTGCTGACAATTTGAACGATGGAAGCGCAATTTCCTTAGATAATGTATATGTAGGTCAACCAACGAATATGATGCCTGTAATACCTGTGATTGCACAAAAAGAAACTTGTGTAGAAAGAGCTGTGAACTATGTACACGTTCCCAACACACACGTTTCCACAGTTTCCACACGTGACCTTCTCGGTTACAATGTATATCTGGATGGTGTTTTTGTAACCTTTACAACAGACCAGTTCTATCAATATCTTGGTTTGAATAATGGACAAACTTATCTTGCAGAAGTAAC
>JAIORR010000035.1 GCA_021108055.1 Candidatus Cloacimonadota bacterium | reverse complement strand
TCATAAACAAACGGACGCTTACGTCTGGTTAATGTCTTTGTCCATTTTGCTACTGCAGATTGTGCAATCAATATCTCGCTGTAAACTATCAGGTTATCCAGGAAATACTCTTCATCATAAACAAGGAACAAGGTAGAACCAATAGTTAAATAAACACTGTAATCACTCCAGTCTTTCAATTTGGCATCCGGTGAAAATGGTATCCATCTATCAAAAAAAGGGATGTCATCTTTGGAAAGGCTACTTATCTCTTCTTCACTAAGGGACTTAATGATCTGCCTGTCAAAATAATTATTACTCAAGTCAATTGCTAAAGCAGAGGACATAAAGATGAGAGATTCCAATTTATTGACTTCAAAAGTTTGAGCGGAAAGTTGTAAGAAAAAGAATATGAGAAAAAGAATTAATATCGTTTTCATAATATGTCCCTTGCGAAGGATAAAAAGCCTTCGCAAAGTTATTTTTATAATTTACTCACCCAACGAAGCTACCATCACCGCTTTGATAGTATGCATCCTGTTTTCTGCTTCTTCAAAAACTTTAGAAGCAGGACTTTCAAAAACCTCGTCCGTCACTTCCAATTCTTTGATACCGAATTTATCAAAAATATCTTTTCCAACTTTGGTTTTTGTATTATGAAAGGAAGGAAGACAGTGCAGGAAGATAGTGTTATCCTTGCCGGTCATATCCATCATTTCTTTATTAACCTGGTAAGGTTTCAGAAGTTCGATTCGCTGTTCCCATACTTCCTTGGCTTCTCCCATGGAAACCCATACATCTGTATAGATAACATCAGCATTTTTCACTCCAGATTCAATGTTGTCGGTAATGGTTATCTTTGCACCTGTTTCTTTTGCTATTTCTTTACATTTTTCCACAAGTTCCGGCTCAGGATGAAGTTGTTCCGAAGCAACGATCCGGAAGTCCATACCCATTTTCGCTCCACCGATCATCAGGGAATTTGCCACATTATTCCTGCCGTCACCCACATAAACAAAGATCATTTCGTTGTAAGGTTTTTGCAGGTTTTTTTTTGCAGTAAGAAAATCTGCGAGGACCTGAGTAGGATGAAATTCTGTGGTCAGTCCGTTCCAAACGGGAACTCCGGCAAATTCACCAAGCTCTTCAACTATTTCCTGACCAAAGCCGCGATATTCGATGCCATCATACATTCCGCCCAGAACTCTGGCTGTATCTTTCATGGTTTCCTTGTGCCCGATCTGGCTGCCGGTTGGTCCCAGATAGGTAATATGTGCTCCCTGATCGAATGCTGCCACTTCAAATGCACAGCGTGTTCGTGTTGACGTTTTCTCGAAGATCAGAGCAATGTTCTTCCCAACAAGTTTCTGTTCTTCTTTACCATCATATTTGTCCTTTTTAAGTTTCTCAGAAAGTTCAAGAAGATATTCGATCTCTTCCGGTATAAAATCCAGAAGAGTAAGGAAATTGCGTCCCTTTAATTCGATAGCCATAACCATCTCCTGTAAAATTTTTTCCAAAAAATAAAGGGCAGGATTTTATAGCAAGGATTTTAATAAAAGAAAAAGCGGGGACGGATTAAGATTTAGAGTGCTGGAGAACTCATAATATAAAATCGAGAAATATCATCTTATTAACCACCTGATTTTTAACCTGTGGAATCTGCAGGATATTTCACCGGGTTAGATGGTGGAAGACGAATGGTATAACAAAAAAGCGGGGATTACTCCCCGCTTTTTAACATTTTTCTATTTGCAATTTCACGAATGTTACATTGCAAAATTGAAAAGCTATTTCAACATCAATATCTTCCCGGATGTAACACTCGAAGCTGTTTCCATTTTTATTAGGTAAACACCGGTGGAAGCATTTGAACCTGCATTATCCTTTCCATCCCAGATGAACCTGGCATTGGAAACATTTTTGTTGTCGATCAGGGTCTTGACAAGTTGTCCTTTGATGTTATAAATTCCCACGGAAACTGGATGCTGTTTATCCTGCCCGGAAAGAGAAAGCACAATATTCGTTTGTGGATTGAACGGATTCGGATATACAGAGATCGAACTTTGAGAAATAATGTTCACAATGTTATTCTCCGTACTCGTTGGTTCAAGACCGTTCGGTCCGCCATAAGCACCCATATCATTCCTGGAACCGTTGGGATCATTATAAACCGGATCAGGATTTCCTGCATCGATACAGGGTGAACTTTCCTGCAGCCACCAGGAAGCAGATAGTCCGTCGTAACCTATTCCATCTCCTGCTGTTGGGTTCACAAATAGCGGGTCTTCATCGATGTTGCCTGTTCCGGTGAAACCTTCAAAAATACAGGTGTATGTGATATCAAATACTCCCGGAGGATAGAACAAAAGAGTATCACTATCTACAATGATACAGTTCTGTATTACAGGAGAAGAACCCAGGCAAAAGATGAGAATGGGCGTCCCTGAATTTGTGGATTCGTTGTTAGCTATTGTGTTATTGGTTAGTTGTACATCAGAATCATTCTGTAATCTGAAAGCACTGAATTGCCCGGTGTTATTTACAATCACATTATTTGAAATCTCGGCTAATGAATTATTACAACTGATCCCTGCAGTAGATGTGCTACTCTCGTTATTGGAAATAATATTTTGGGATATGAATACATTGTTTGAACCTGTAATTTCTATCGTACCTTTGGAAGAATTGAAATTATCATGGATAACATTCCCGATAATATCGACATAAGAATCATTCTCCAAGCTTATTGCACACTCATTTGCCTTAGAAATATCGCAGTTATTGATAATGTTGTCTTCCTGCGTTCCAGCGAATCGTATTCCTTTCCAATTAGTATCGGATGTCAGAACTATCGGTTCTCCATCCCGCGCAGATGCGTCTGCAACCAGGTTGCCATAAACCGTTAATTGAACATCAGAACCAAAATTAACTTCAACACCCGGTTCGATGGTAAGTTGA
>JAIORR010000075.1 GCA_021108055.1 Candidatus Cloacimonadota bacterium | reverse complement strand
GTCGTGACTTTTGGTGCAGTTCAGGATTGGTTTGGAACGGAGACTTTGACCTTCACAGTTGATGACGGGCAAACACGAGCAACTGCATCCGATAATGTAGATGTGATCGTAACACCTGTAAATGATCCGCCTATCCTTAACATTACAGGAACCTTTGAAGCAGATGAAGACCTGCCTTCTGTAGTTTATGCTTTCCTTGGATTCTGCAGCCAGACTTGGGGAGAAACCGATGTTCTTACTTTAACTGCAGATAATTCCGTACACATAAATGTAACGATCACGGACTTCGATGTTGTTTTTGAATCCAATACACTGAACTGGAACGGAACGGAAGATATAACTTTCTATTTGAATGATAATATAACCCGTCTTTTATTCGGAAGAGACATTGTTTCACAAACTATTCCTGTTACGATCAATTCGTTAAATGATCCTCCAACTATCGTATTACCGGATGAATTCTCGTTCAATGAAGATGAAAGTCTGATAGTTGATTTTAATCAATATATCGACGATGTGGATGAAGACGATCTTACATTATCTGTAACCGGAAATGTAGATGTAACGGTAAATATCGATGGAACTATTGTAACCTTGGGAGCAACCGAGAACTGGAATGGAATCGAGACGCTTACGTTCATCGTGGATGACAACGTAACCAGAGCAACTGCAGAGGACAGCGTAGATGTGATCGTAAATCCCGTAAATGACGAGCCTGTTCTGATAAGCTGGTTGCCGGAAGAACTTATATTCACGGTGGCAGAAGACAGCATTGTGACTTTTTATGTGGAAGCAGAGGATATAGACAGCGAACTGAATTATGCATGGTTCGTTAATGACAGTCTTCAAACGGAAGTAACCGAAACATTCATTTATGAATTCAATGAAGTTGGAGATTTTGAGATTAAATCCGTAATTTCCGATGAGGAATATGAGATCGTAACTATCTGGAATGTTACTGTAGAGCCAAATGTAGGAACAGGTATGATCCTTCCTGCACATACAAAACTTCATCAAAACCATCCAAATCCATTCAATCCCACAACAACTATCAGCTTCGACCTGGTAAATGCAGGGAAGGTTACGCTGAATATTTACAACATCAAAGGTGAACTTGTAAGAACGTTGGCTTCCGGAAACTATCCGGCAGGAAATAATTCAGTTACATGGAATGGGAAAGATAAGAACGGCAAAGTAGTATCATCCGGAATTTATTTCTACCAGATGAAAACAAAAGAATTCAACTCATTCAAAAAAGCAATAATGCTTAAGTAACAGCAAAAGATTAAAAAAGCCGTTGGATTATTCCAGCGGCTTTTTCTTTTTTTCTTAAAAGAAAATATAAAAACTTTTGACAATTATTCATAAATAAAAAATCTATCTTGTTAGTGATTAATCGAGTAATTTATAGATTTTTAGGGAGGAAAAATGGTGGAATCCAAAATCACAGAATATTTTTTTAATGAGAATTATTCTTTTACTGTAGTAAGGGATGAAAAAGGAAAGAAGATAGGTAAGCTGGTAAATATACAAACTTCTAAAGAAGAGAAACTAGATCAAAGAGTATTACCCGAGAATATTCCCAATCTGCTTAATGTTGCAAAGATAATTATCAGTGCAGCCTGGCAGGATGGCAAAATACTGCAATCGGAGAAAGATGCTTTTAATAAAGTTTTTGAACACGTAGATGTTTCAGAAGAACAAGAGCGTGAGATTAAAAACGAACTGGTCAATCCTACTCCTATCGAAGAATTGGTGAAGCATATCAAAACCCGTGAAGAAAAGATGCTCATTCTGGAAACTGCTTTACTGCTTATAATAGCAGATAATGAATTCCATCCGAAAGAAAAAGCATTTATAGAATATCTGGTAAAAGAGTTTAAACTCGATACTGCAGATTTTATAATTCTGTATAATATTCTGCCGCAAAGAGTGAAAAAATATATTACCAAAGAAAAATTGCATGATACTCTGGAAATTAAAGCTGATGAAATCGATGTTATTACTAAATTCGCAGTTGATAAGAAAGCAAAAGATACAAGCCATGAACAGGTTTATTCGCATTTCCTGAACAACTGGAAAAATAGAAGCACACGTTATAGAAGAAGCAGCGTTTATTAAAGATTAAGGTTTATATTTAAGCCGCTGATCATCCAGCGGCTTTTTTTTATAATCCGATATATTTCAGGATCCCGAACAGCTTAAAGCAGGCAATAATGATGGCTGCCGAAAGAACGATCTTAACGAATTTCTCTCCTTTCCTGATGGCTGCCTTCACGCCGAGATAAGCTCCGATCATGTTTCCTGCAGCAAGGATCAAGCCGAATTTCCAGATGATCTTTCCTGATATTGTAAAAATGATCACTGCAAAAAAAGTGTAACACATAATGATGAAAACCTTAACTGCATTTGCTTTTATTAGGTTGAATTCCTCGATCAGGTTCAAGGTTGCCAGGAAAATAAAACCGACACCTGCCTGGATAAATCCACCGTAAAAACCAACCGCTAGGAAGATTGTAACTTCTACCCATTTCGGTAGTTTTTTTGTAAAACGGTTCTTACTTTTATGAGGTCTGAGCATCAAAATAAGAATTCCCAGAAAAACTATTCCCAGTATTTTGTCGAAAGTAGCTGAATCTACTTTAACAGCAAACATAGAGCCTATTATCGAACCAATGACAGCAGCAATGGAAATATGGATGACCGGTTTGATATTAAGTTCCCTGTGTTTATGGAAACGATGAGTTGCAGTAACGTTCTGTATAAATATCGCTACCCTGTTCGTGGCATTTGCAATTGGAGATGGTAATCCTGCAAGAATCAGCACAGGAAGTACTAGCACTGAACCGCCGCCGGCGAGGGTATTGATGAAACCTGCAATGATGCCTGTAAAGAAAAGTACTACAAATTTTATTATTTCATTTTCCATTTTTTGTAAAACTTAG
>JAIORR010000079.1 GCA_021108055.1 Candidatus Cloacimonadota bacterium | reverse complement strand
ATTTCATACTTTTCTTTATTTCTTCTTTTCTTATTTCTATCATATCTTTGTCAATTCCTTTTATTTTTTCCAGACTAAAGGATTCAACATCAAAAGAAGCTGTTACTGTGCCGTATATCATAGCGTTTTTAATTGTTTCTTGATCATATCTGTCTGTGTTTGCAAGATAACCCATGAAACCACCGGCAAAACAATCGCCTGCACCGGTCGGGTCTATTACTTTCTTTAAAGGATAAACCGGAACAAAGAACAAGAAATTCTTTGAAACAGCCATTGAGCCGTATTCTCCGCGTTTGATTATCAGGTATTTAGGTCCGTATGAACACGCAATTTCGGCAGCAGAGAAAACATTCTGTTCACCCGTAAGCATTTTAATTTCATCTTCGTTAATAAAAAGAATATCAACCCTTTTTATTACTTCCATCAATTCTTCTTTCTTCCCCGATATCCAGAAGTTCATAGTATCACATGCTGTTATTCCGGGGTTTTCCATCTGATCGAGGACTCTAAGCTGCAGCACAGGATCGATATTTCCCAGGAAAACATATCTGCTTTTTCGATATTCCGGTGGAAGTTCAGGATTGAAATCTGCAAAAACATTAAGATGCGTTTCCAGAGTTTCCGCTTTGTTCAGATCGTTGTACACGCCTTTCCAATGAAAGGTTTTACCGGGAACGATCTTTAAACCTTTACAGCAAATATCATTTTCTTTAAGAAGATCGATATGCTCGATCGGAAAGTCTTCTCCCACCACGCCAACAATCTGTGTTTTTACGAATTTGCTGCTGGCAAGAGAGGCATACATTGCAGAACCGCCGAGAGCTTTTTCCACTTCTCCGAAAGGTGTTTTTATAGAATCCAGTGCAATTGAACCAACGATCACCAGGCTCATTTTTTATCCTCGAATACTTGAATTGTATCCATTTGTGCTGTTTTATTCGAGCGCTCAATTTTCCTTACATTTGATTTTCCCAGATAACGAATAATGGCAATTACAAATATCAATGCCAGGATTCTGATCAAAAGATTTGTCCATGTAGAAATTCTTTTCTTTCTTCTATTTTCACGACGTCTTAACAATTCTTCTTTGAATTCATTCATTTTTCATTCCTTATTATTAACGGGAAATACTTTCTTTCAATCCTTTCTCGAAACGCTGCAAACCTTTTTTTATGTTTCCCATACCGGTGGCATAAGAAAAACGAATGAATCCTTCTGCACCAAAAGCTGCACCGGGAACAACTGCCACTTTGAATTTCTTTAACAGGTATTCGCAAAGTTCGATCGAATCTTTAATCCCGATTTTATTATTTTGAAGATAATAAGAAACATTTGGCATTGCATAAAAAGCACCTTTCGGTATACAGCATTTAATATTCGGGATTTTGTTCAATTCTCCAACCAGGAAATTCCTTCTCTTTTCAAATTCGGAACGCATTGCCTTGATGCTTTCTTCACCTTCATTCAATGCTGCAATGGAGGCTTTCTGGGTAATGGAATTCACACAGGAAGTCGTGTGGCTTTGAATCCTGCCTGCACATTTGATGATCTTTGATGGACCTGCTGCATAACCCAGCCTCCAACCGGTCATTGCATAGGCTTTGGAAACTCCGTTTATCAAAATAGTGTGTTCGCACACTTCATTGGAAATGGAAGCAATGGAAACATGTTCCTCTCCATCATAGATCAGCTTCTCATATATCTCATCTGAAATTATCAGGATGTTATATTTCATACATACTTTCGCAATTTCTTCCAGTTCCTTTTTTGTGTAAACAGAGCCGGTAGGATTGTTCGGAGAATTAAGAATAAGTGCTTTGGGGCTGCTTAACGATATTATTGCTTCTTCGAGTTGCTTTGCATTGATCTTGAAATTCGATGACATCGTGGTGGGAAGAAGCACCGGAAATGCATCCACCATTTCTACCTGAGAAGTGTAGCTGACCCAATACGGAGACGGGATCAGGACTTCATCTCGAGGATCGCAAACGGTCATCAATACGAATACGATGGAAGCTTTTGCTCCCGGTGAAACCAGGATGTCATTCGGATCGCAATCCAGGTTATTATCTCTTTTCAATTTGGCAGAAATAGTTTCTCTTAGTTCGATGATACCAGCCGTATTAGTGTACCTTGTAAAATTATCATCGATGGCTTTCCTGGCTGCATCCTTAATAACTTCCGGAGTGTTAAAATCCGGTTCGCCTACTCCAAAATTGATCACATCGATCCCTTCTGCTTTCATCTGTTTTGCAAGCGAAGAAACCATGAGTGTGGGAGAAGGTTTTATCGCCTTTGCCCTGTGTGATATTTGAATTCCCATTTTATTTCCTCCTGTTATTTTTCGCCTTCCACAACTATCCGTGAAATATCAGCAATTTTTAGGAAAAGCTCTCTTATTTTTTTTAACAAATTATACCGGTTCCGGCGCAGATCATTATCCTCGATATTTACCAGAACATCATCAAAGAATTTATCGATAACAGCACCGTAATTCACAAGTTTTTCAAGTACTGTTTCATATTCTTTTTTAGGAAGAAGATCGTTAATTTGATTTTTTAAGATCAGAAATTTTTCATAAAGCAGTTTTTCCGTATCTTCTGTAAAAAGTTTTGTGTTAACTTCTTCAAATCTTTTTGCTTCTGCAATTATATTAGAAACTCTTTTGAATCCCAGAACCAGCTTGATGAAGTCTTCCTTTTGTTTGAAATTCCGGAGTGCTTTTGCCCTGTGAATCAGATCGGGAATATTGGAATGATCGATATGCATAACGCTTTCAATTATATCATAATCTATTTTTTCCTGTTTAAGAAGCCAGTTCACCCGCTGTTTCAAAAAGTCATAAACCATATCTTTATTATGATCAGGCTCGGTCAATTTTGTTTGCAGGTTATGGAAGGCTTTATCTATCAGATCATGCAGGCTGATCTCAAATTTTTTATCTGCGATAATCTGAACAATTCCGTTTCCTGCCCGACGCAGAGCAAATGGGTCTTTGGAACCGGTCGGGATCAT
>JAIORR010000155.1 GCA_021108055.1 Candidatus Cloacimonadota bacterium | reverse complement strand
TAATTATTGTTAGTTCTACTTCATAAAGATCTTTTATCATTTTCTGATTAATAATTGTTCCGGGAGTACCATCGGCAATTATTTTACCATTTTTCAGCATCACGATCCGATGACAATATTCCGAAGCCAGATTGATGTTATGAGATACGAGAATTATCAGCTTGTTCTGTTCACTGTTTATCCTGGATAATAACTGCATGATCTCTAATTGATGATTGATATCCAGATTTGCAAACGCTTCATCCATCAGCAGGATAGCTGTTTCCTGGGCAAGTGCTCTGGCAATCGAGACTCGACGCCGCTCTCCCCCGCTCAGTTGGGAATACTGCTCATTTTTTAATCGTGAAAGATCAAGTTGTTTCAAAATATCGTCCACCACTTTCCTATCGTTTTTAGAATAATTCTGCCAGTAGCCCAGATAGGGAAATCTTCCCATCAGGATGAGTTCTTCTACGGTGTAATCGAACTGTAACTGGAAATCCTGAGGAATGATGGCGATCTGCTTTGCCAATTCCAGGTGGTTCCATTTCTTTAATGATGAGCCATCTATTTCAATCTCTCCTGATATTGGTTCCATGTAACCGATAATAGCTTTCAATAAAGTAGATTTACCAGCACCGTTGGGTCCCAGAAGTGCACAAAATTCACCTTTCTCGAATTTCATAGAAAGGTTCTCGATCACATTCTCTTTCTGGTAAGCCAGAGTTATCTTTTTAATCTCTATCATAATATTCCTATTTACTTTTTATAAAAAACAAAAAAACATTGCCAATTCATACTAATTTACTATGTTATCTTCACTGGAGGATAAAATGCATATTTCAATAAAAACCGGATATGCCGTGAGAGCCCTTTCCGAGCTGGCTTTGAACGCATCAGAGAAACCGATCTCTATCTCTGAGATATGCAGGAAACAAAATCTTCCTAACAAATATATAGAACAACTTTTCAGAAATCTGAAAAGAGACGGTCTGATAAAAAGCGTTCATGGTTCAAAAGGCGGTTATTTCCTTAATCGGGAATTATCCAAAATATCCCTGAAAGATATAATGAAAGCTGTTGATGATGATCTTTCACACAACTTCTGTTATGGAAGTAATGAACATCTCGATTACTGCAAAGGATTCCCCTGCGGTTTTTACGAACTCTGGGATGAGATAAAAGATCATTTGGAAAAATATTTTGATTCCATAAAATTAGAGCAGATAATCTCTAAATTGTAGGAGAAAAAGTGAGGAAAAACTATTTCGACAATTGCAAAACAAGCCAACCGGCTCCGGAAGTTATTGATGCAATGATGCCGTACTTTGGAGATAAATTCATCTTCCCTGCTAATTTCGTTTTGGGAGGAAGTACAGCGGCTGAGGAACTGGAAGGTTTCAAAAAAACAATCGCCGATTCAATTGGTGCGAATACTTCAGAAATTCACTTCACCGGTAGCGGAACAATAGCAAATAATATTGCTATCAAAGGATTCCTTTCCGAAAATGCCAAACATGGTACCCATATCGTTCTTTCCGTGATCGATTATCCCGATCTTCTTACAAATGCAGCCTTCTTTGAAAAAAGTGGTTTCGAGGTTACCTACCTGGAAACTGATGAAGATGGTTTCATCAACCTGAAGCAATTGGAAAATGCTATTCGTCCCGATACAATAATGTTCATGACAACCTTTGTTAATCATACTGTTGGTTCGATCCAGCCCATCAGAAAGATCAGGGAAATACTCGATACAGCAGATCACAAAATAGTGATGCATGTTGATGCCGGGCAGGCTTACGGCAAACTTCCCATAAATGTAAATGAACTCGGTATCGACCTGATGAGCATCAGTGCACATAAAATTCATGGTCCGCAAGGCGTTGGTGCTTTGTATCAAAGAAAAGGTGTGATGTTAGGATCTGTAATTCATGGAATTAATAGGTTAGATAATCACCAGACCGGTGCTGTGAGTATGGCAAATATCGTCGGTTTTGCCAAAGCTGTGGAATTGACTTTCAGAGATTTCGACCAAAATGTTAATCATTTAAGAGAACTTTGCAACTACCTGCTGGAAAAGATAGAAAAAACAATTCCTTACACATTACTTAACGGACCTCGTGGAAAAGGCAGAGCACCCCATAACATTAATGTATCATTCGATTATATCGAAGGCGAAGCCATTATGCTGATGATGGATATGGCTGGAATTTCCGTTGCTACAGGAAGTGCCTGTGCTTCCCAGGGGCTTAAGGCAAATTATATCCTGATGGCAATGGGAAGAAATCATGAACAATCACATAGCTCGATGAAGTTCACTTTGAGCAGATATAATACAAAAGAAGAAATAGATCATGCAGTGGAAAAACTTGCTGAGATCGTGAAAGAATTACGTTCCAGAAGTCCATTATATAACAAGGAGTAGAAATGCAATATTCACAGAAAGTTTTAGATCATTTCATGAAACCGCATAATGTAGGGAAAATCGAGAATCCTGATGCAACTGCAACAGAAGGTAGTCCTGCCTGCGGTGATCAGGTTTCAATTTATCTGAAAGTTAATCCTGACACTATTGTAATTGAAGATATTAAATTCCAGTCATACGGCTGTGCTTCAAACATTGCCACGGCTTCCATAATCACAGATATGGCTATGGGCAAAACTCTGGATGAAGCCAAGAAAGTGACATGGAAAGAAGCAGCAGATGCACTCGACGGACTCCCGCCTGTTAAAATGCATTGTTCTGTTCTGGCAGTAGACACTCTTCGGAAAGCGATCAATAATTATGAAGTTAAACATAATCTTGCAGAGAAATCAGTTTTCAGTAAAGAATACATTGTAGAAGAATTAAAGAAAGTAATTTACCCGAAAGTTGGAGAAGATATAGTAACCCTGAAGATGGTGAAATACGTCGGTTTTGATAATGGAATTGCAATAATTGATGTTGACATTCCTAAATTTGATGAGCATCGTGATAATGTAGCCGAAGAGATCAAAGAGCACCTGGAACGCATTAAAGAGATCAAAGAAGTAAAGATCAC
>JAIORR010000243.1 GCA_021108055.1 Candidatus Cloacimonadota bacterium | reverse complement strand
CAGGTTAAAAAAACAGATGGTTAATGAGAAACATGTTGGTTCAATAGTCCTGATAGAACCGTGTATTTTTATTGAACATCGTTTCGATGTTAAAATCAATCCATTT
Organism: Candidatus Cloacimonadota bacterium; assembly: GCA_021108055.1. GTDB lineage: Bacteria > Cloacimonadota > Cloacimonadia > Cloacimonadales > TCS61 > JACNIV01. The sequence goes on along the minus strand of JAIORR010000243.1, from coordinate 2,972 downwards.
CCGCTTTATGTTTTATCACGGTTCCTTTTGCCATATAGATCGTATCTTCGGCAATATTTGTGGAAAGATCGGCAATACGTTCCAGGTTGGAAGATATTTTATTTATATGGAACGCTCTTTTGATAGTTGTCGGATCGTCCATCATATATGTAATAAGAACTCGATAGATCTGTTCTTTCAGATCATCCACGATATCGTCATCTATGCAGACCTGTTTTGCCAGAGCGGTATTTTCATCTATGAATGCAGTGATGGAATTCTTCAGCATTTTCTGTGTTTCTTCTGCCATTGCCGGCAGGTTGATAAGTTTCTTGATGAACGGTTTCCGGATGAGATATTGTGAACTCTGAACGATGTTTATTGCCAGGTCTCCCATTCGCTCCAGATCGTTGTTCATTTTCAAGATCATTATTATTGTACGCAGGTTTTTTGCTTCCGGTTGATATAAGGCGATAAGGCTTATGACATCTTCTTCAATGTCTATTTCCCTGCTGTTTATCTGCTCTTCCAATTCAAATACTTTTTCCAGTTTGGAACTATCTTTTTCCAGTAGTCCTGCAAAGGAAAGCTCGATCATAGTTTCCACCAGATTTGCTTCTTCGATAATGTTCTTTTTTAATTCTTCAATTTTTTCGTTCAGCATTATTACTCCTAATTAATTTTTTTATTATTCCAGGTAACGGATTTCAGCAGAACTTCTGCTTTCCGCACTGTTTCCAGTGGCAATTGTGCATAATGCAATGATGGTGAATATTTCTGTCCATCATGTAACATCCAATTCACAAGATTTATAAGCTTCTCTGCTTTTTCTTTCTCCATAAATCCTAAATCTTTATAAAGGATCAGCCAGGAAAAACTGCTGATGGGATAGCCTTTTTCCGCCTTTGTATTAGTAAGATAGATTCTTGTATCTTCAGGAGTATCTCTTGTTGCTGCATTACTTACCGATTTCAATTCAGGTGCAATGAAGTTTCCTGATAAATTCATGATTTTTCCATAGGGAATGTTATTGGATCGTGCATAAGAAAGACTCATATAACCGATAGCTCCGAAAGTTTCTTTGATTAGTATTGCCATCGTAGAATTATTGGAAGCTGATAGTTCGAACATTTTTTTAAGAGGGTTTTTCTTGTAACTTTTCCATTTATTACTCACTTTACACAGGTAGTCATTAAAGATATTTGTTGTTCCGCTTTCATCTGATCTGTTAGCAACTAATATCCTTTGATTTGGAAGTATAATATCAGGGTTCAAAGCAGTGAGCTTTTTATCATTCCAGTTTGTAATCTCTTCAGTGAATATAGCAGTTAGAATCTCCGGGGTAAAGTTTATCTGCGGATTAGCAGGAAGATTGTATGTGATAGCTACAGCACCGAGACAAATGGGGATATGTACGATATCTTCGGAAAAATCTTTCTCATTAACGATAATATCAGTAGCTCCAAAATCTGCTTTTCTGTTTTTTAAACGGAAAATTCCGCCACCGGAGCCAATTCCATGATAGCTAATTCTAATGTTTGTTTCATTATTGAATTCTTTGAACATCTTTTCATACAAAGGTTGAGGAAATGTAGCTCCCGCACCCAACAGATCAACCTGATTCTTTTTACCGCATCCTGTTAGTAGAATTAGTAAAAATAACATAAATAGTATTTTTTTCATTTTTCACTCCTATTTTTTGGAGTACATTAACCGTGTTAATGCAGAAACATTACGGATGTCTCACTCCAAAATTTATCCAAACACACCGCTCAAATATGCTTCGGTTCGTTTGTCTTTGGGAACGGTGAACATCTTTTTTGTTTCTCCGAATTCTACCATATCACCAAGGTACATAAAAGCAGTGTAATCTGAAATCCTTCCTGCTTGAGCAATATTGTGCGTCACGATGAGGATAGTAACTTTGTTTTTCAATTCCATACACAGCTCTTCTATCTTTGCTGTAGATTGCGGATCGAGAGCAGATGTAGGTTCATCTAACAGGATAATATCCGGGTTGTTTGCCAATGCTCGTGCAATGCACAATCGCTGTTGCTGACCTCCGGAAAGTGATAGAGCAGACTCATTCAGCCTGTCCTTCACTTCATCCCACAGCCAACTCTCCTTCAGGCTTTTTTCCACAACTTTATTGATCACGGATTTTTTTTCACTACGAATTTTTAAGCCGTAGGCAATATTATTATAGATCGATTTGGGAAATGGATTGGGACGCTGGAAAACCATTCCAACTTTGGTGCGGACTTTAGTTACATCTATCCGGGATTCGTAGATATTCTGTTCATTTAGGAAAACCTTCCCTTTTATCTTTGCTTCTGGTATCAGGTCGTTCATACGGTTGAAACAGCGAAGAAGAGTAGATTTCCCGCAGCCGGAAGGACCGATCAAGGCAGTTACCTTTTTATCATAGACCGGAATGTTTACATCCTTCAGAACATGTTTCTCCGAAAACCATAAATTCAGGTCTTCAGTTCTAATGTGTGTATTTACCATTTTCTTTTTTTCCTTATATTATATCGAATTATAATGGCGATAGTACTTACCAGTAGAACCAGTGCAAGTAAAACAACTGCAGTTCCATAAGCGATGGGAACCTGTTTATCGGCGTGTGCACCTTCCGTCATTAAAGCATATATATGATAGGGTAGAACCATCACTTCATCCATTACGGAGGTAGGTAATTTGCGAGTATAGAAAGTAGCAGCGGTGAACAAAATTGGTGCAGTTTCACCTGCCACACGACCGATGCTGATTATGGTTCCCGTGAGAATATTGGGAAGAGCGGTGGGAAGAAGAACTCGCAGGATAGTCTGCCTTTCTGTAGCACCCAGCGCCAGAGAAGCTTCCCTGAAATCCTGTGGAACAGATCGCAACGCTTCTTCGCTGGCATTGATCATAACAGGAAGTGCTAGTACCGCCAGTGTGAGTGAACCGGCAAGAATGGAAACATCGAGTTTCATTAATTGAACGAATAC
>JAIORR010000355.1 GCA_021108055.1 Candidatus Cloacimonadota bacterium | reverse complement strand
ACCACTTTTGCAGGAGTTCCCATGATCAGGCTGCGGGGAGGAAACTTCTTATTCTGGGTAACCACTGATCCTGCTGCAACAATTGATTCATTCCCGATCTCCGATCCATCGAGCAGAGTCGCACTCATTCCTATCAGGCAGGCATTCCCAATCCGACATCCGTGAAGCATAACTTTGTGCCCAATCGTTACATCACTTCCAATAATAGCAGGAAAACCTCCTTCAATATCATCCGGATTTTCGGAATGCGTAACATGGATCACGCTGAGATCCTGAATATTTGTGCGGTCACCAATTTTAATATAGTGAACATCTCCCCTAATCACAACGCCAAACCAGACGGAGCAATCATCACCAATTTCACAGCGCCCGATAACATCTGCCGTAGGTGCTATCCATGTGATCTTTCCAATTTCGGGAACATGATCTTTGAAATTCGATATCATTATATTATCCTTTTATCTTATCAAATGTTTTAAAGTGTATTTTGGCAACTTCTCTCAATTTTTCTTTTCCGAATTCGGTCGCAAAATCATTCGCTGTTTTAACAACCTTATCCGAAGCACCTTTCGGGAATTTCATTCCATATTTTTCAGACATCTCATCCATTCTTTTCAAGAAGATATAACGCGCAATAATAGATGCCGAAGCAACCGCCGGATCTTCTTCTGCCTTTATTTTATTCTGTAATGCTATGTTCTTCAAATCTTTTAAAGAAGAAAGCAAAACCCTGTCACCTGCAAATTTATCCACAACAGCACCTTCAAATTTATGTTTCTTTTTCAGGTTCAGAATTATCCTGCCATGCATCCAGGCAAGCAGTTCATTCAGCTTCTTATTCTGCTGACGAAATTTTGCGTAAAGGTCATTATATTTGGAAGGAAGCAGACACAAAACCTCGATATTATCAAAGAAACAGGCATACAGTCTTTTCGCCATTTTCCTGATATCCGCATCATTAAGAAGTTTAGAATCTTTCACACCTATCTTCTTCAATTCCGGCAGCATTCCTTCATTTGCGATAAACCCGCAGACAACAAGCGGTCCGAAGAAATCTCCTTTCCCCGACTCATCGGTTCCAGCCCAGATCTTCCATTTGTGAAAAGAAGATTCCGTTTCAATTTCCATTTTAAGAAGCTTCCGCATCTGCGGGCGAAGTTTATTGTTCGGAGAACCACCGATAACTGTGGAAATACCCTTCTTCTCAGAAAAATAGATATTAACGGGAATTTCCTGATCTTTTCTGCAAAATTTCAGTTGAACACCAAAATTGATCTCACGTTCATCTTCGAGGGTCAAACCTGCATTTTCGGCTTTTCTTAAAAATTCCGCAACAAAATCAACTAATTCTTTTCCCATTTATCCTCTATTATTGCATTCCCGAAAACCACATCGATGTTCAATTTCAGATGGTTCTCACCATCCACATAACTTTTGGTCTTGTATGTACGATCACCAAAGAAACTAACGTTTCCTTTTGGCAGTTTGCTTTCGGCAAAAACAGTGCTGACCTTTATCAATGTGGGAATTTCCGGGTTGATGAGAATATATCCCGAACCAAAAACAACATTCACTTCCATAACTGCTCCGCTTTCGGAAATATCAATATCCGTAAGGTCGATCGTACTTTTCCCGAAAACGATATTGTACTCATTTCCAGCTTCCTTCGATTCGATCTTTGATTCACTGAAAATAACAGTATTTCCACTCGAACCCAGGAAAGACCCGCCGAAAAGTAATTTTAAGCCCCAATAAATTATAAGCAGAGCAAATACCATCCTGAACAGGGGAATATCTATTTTGAATACTGCTTTTAAGATGATCGTTAATCCAAGCAGAACTAATAGAATGCCCCAGAATAATCCTCCAAATAAAAAATGCATTTTCACCGTTCCTCCTTCTTTATTTTTTCGAATATTATATCTATCCTTTCTTTGATCTTCTCGAATGTTTCGCGATAATAAAATATCTCCATTCCATACGGGTCATCGATATCAGATTTGAATCCAGCGTATTCCGACAGCGTAAAGACCTTGTTCTCTGCATTTGGAAAATATTCCAGAAGATGCGATTTATGCTGCTTCGTCATCGTAAGGATCAGCCAGCTTTCGGAGATCAATTCTTCATTTATCTGCGTGGAAGAATGACCGGAAGCATCTATCCCGATCTCCTTAAGGACTTCCCTGGAATTTTCCGATATTTGAAAGCCGCTATTAAAGAATCCGGCAGATCTAACAGAAAAAGCAAGATCGTTCTTTTTAATTGATCCTTTCAGATAATATTCCGCCATCGGACTTCGGCAGATATTTGCTGTGCAAACGAAAAGAATCTGTGGTTTTTGGAACGAACTTTCAATTTTTTTAAATGGAATATTTCCATCCCGAATGCAGGAAATGTTTTTACCGGAAGCATCGATAAGCGTTGATGGTTTTGAACTTAGAGCAGTAATGTTATCCGGCAGTATTCCAAAATCGAACCAATCGCTTTTTTCTGCTATAATGCTTTCTAAATGTGATTGCGGAATTTTCCCCTCAATATTGATACTGGTACTTATTATCGGTGTATCGATTTTCTTAAGGAATTTTCGGATGAACGGGCAGGAAGGAATTCTGAATGCAGCTTTTCCGTTATGAGAAACCAGCCTGAATTTATCCTGCGGGTCTTTCAAGATCATCGATACTTCACCTGGCCAGTATTGCTGGAATAATCTTTTTATTTGGGGGGAATATTCGATATTGAATTTATCTAACCATTCTATTTCCGGGATAAGGATAATGAAACCTTTTCCGGAAGTTCTTTTTTTGAGAGAATCGATTTTTTTTATTGCAGTTTCGCTGAAAGCATTGCAGCCGATACCGAACATACTGCCGGTATGATGCAGGAAAACCGCATCTTCAAAATATTTTACTTTTGAAATATTATTATAAATTTTCATTCTAAATCAACTCTATTATTTCATTTCCCCTATTACATTAATATCACTCTGCAAAAGAAAAAAATATTGGTTTCTTTGCAAGATTTTTTAAATTTGACAAATATAACTTCTCCCCTATTTTTTCCGATGTTCTACAAAATGCAGGTAAAATTAATTGATATACTCGGTTGTAAAGTAGAACTACAGC
>JAIORR010000093.1 GCA_021108055.1 Candidatus Cloacimonadota bacterium | reverse complement strand
TTACCTTTGGAAATGTTAGTAAAAGCAGCTTCCGTTGTAATTTTAACTGCTTATGTTCTAACTAATCTGGCAGTAATTATCTTAAGAGAAAGCAAACTGAAGAATTACAGACCCAGCTTTAAAGCTCCTTTGTATCCCTGGCTTCAAATTTTTGGAATTATTGTTTTCACATTTTTCATAATCGATCTCGGACTCGAAGCGATCGAGATCAGTCTTGCTTTCCTGTTGATAAGTATAAGTTTTTATCTGTTTTACGGCAAGAAAAAATACGCAGGTGAATATGCTCTTCTACATTTGCTGAAAAGAATAACGGACAACAGATTAACGAATCATATTTTGGAATCTGAATTCAGAGATATTTTATGTGATAGAGATAATATAAGATCTGATAAATTTGATAACCTGGTTAAAACCGCAAAAATTTTAGATTTAGAGGGTCCTCTTGAAATTGATCAGCTCTTTGAAATAATTTCTGAAAATATTTCTAATGAAATCCAGATAAATAAAGCAGATATCTTTATTCTTTTAAAAAACAGGCAGGAAGATTGCAACACTGCCATATCTCCTTTTATTGCCATTCCTCATATAATAATCGAAGGTAGTGGTCATTTTTTCTTAATGCTTGTTCGATGTAAAGAGGGTATCAAATTCACTTCCAAAGAAAATTCAGTAAAAGCTGTATTTGCTTTTATCGGGACAAAAGAAGATAGAGCATTTCATCTGAAAACTTTAGCTGCTATTGCTACTCTTGTTCAACAGGATGATTTCGAAGAAAAATGGTTGAATGCAGAAAATATTCATTATTTGAGAGATATGGTTTTGTTGAGTAAAAGAAAGAGATTTATTTTATGAAATTTGAGATTTGGAATTTATTTGTGATTTGGTGCTTGAAATTTGTAATTCAAATTAAGGACATGAAATAAAATGTGGGTCATTACTCTTTTAATAGTTTTTATATTTTTTATTCTATCTGCTTTTTTCTCAGGGATGGAGACAGGCCTTATTTCCTTGGACCGTTTGAAGATGGAGCAGAAAGCAAAGACAGATAAAAAGAAAAAACAGATTCTTCTTTTCCTGCAAAATTCGGATAGATTATTTGGAACTACTCTCTTTGGAAACAATATATCCCTTGTAATTGTTTCATCGCTTTCGATATTCCTGATAAATATTTTTAAAAAGGAAAACAATTTTGAATTTTCAGACCATATTGCTACTCTTATAATTGCAGGATTTATTCTTATTTTTGCAGAAATAATTCCCAAAGCTGTTTATAGAGATAATCCTAACAAACTGGTTGCAAAAGGTTTTCCACTTCTCAAATTCTTCAGCATAATCCTCAGCCCTTTCGTAAAATTCGTTTCAAAGTTCAATTCCCTGCTGGCGAAATTATTCAAGCTTCCGGAGAATAGCGGTTATCATCTGCTTACGCGTGAAGATCTTTCCTATATGCTTTCCGAAACTAAAAATGATGGAATATTACATGAAGACCAGCGCGAAATGTTGGAAGAAGCTCTGGAATTTACAGAATTGAAAGCAGAAAATGTAATGATCCATCGAACAGAAATAGTTGCCCTGCACAAAGATATGCCAATAGACGAAGTCATCCAGGTTGCAAAAGAAAACGGCTTTACCAGGTTCCCTGTTTATGATGAAGACCTTGATAGCATCTCCGGAATCCTGATAATTTATGACCTGATAAAAAGAAAGAACAATGAAAAAAGTAAAGCTTCGGATTATACAAGAGATGCTTTCTTTGCACCGGAAACAATGGATGTCGATACTCTTCTTACCGAGATGCAAACCAGGAAAAGAAGCATGGCAATTATTGTAGATTCTTTCGGTGGTACCGCCGGTCTTATTACTATCGAAGACATATTGGAAGAAATTGTAGGTGAAATTGAAGACGAATATGATACGATCAGCCAGGAAGTTCAAAAGATCGATAACGATAATTATCTGGTTCGTGGTTTTGTGGAAATCGACTTCCTGAATGATGAATTTGAAATGAACCTGCCGGAAGGTGACTACGAAACTATTGCCGGACTTATCATAGATAAACTGGAACGCATTCCCAAACAGAATACAAAGCTGAAAGTGGAAAACTGGGAAATCACAGTTGTTCAGGTCACAGATAAAAAGATCGTGAAAGTAGAAATGAAACGGCTTGAAAAAAAACATCATGCAAAAAAGAATTAAAACAACTATTCTTAATCCCGTTTCACCTTTGGAAGCTGAATTACTGCCCGATGTTTTTATTACGATCTCCGGTGAAAAAATTGAATCGATTTCCAGGGTTTGTAATGAAAAAGAATTTACCGATCTCTCAGATCATATCTGCATTCCCGGTCTCATCGACGCTCATGTTCACCTGTCTCAATTTTATGCTCGCGGCAAACATAGTCCCAACCTGCTGCACTGGCTGGAAAAACATATCTTCCCGGAAGAATTGAAATCTAAAGATCCGGAATATGCCAGAAAGATAGCAGAAGATTTTTTTTCCGCTTCTATTAAAAATGGAACCACAACTTCCGTCATTTATACTGCTCCATTCAAACAAGCTTGCGATATTGCTTTTGAAACTGCCGAAAAAAAAGGAATCAGAGCAATCATCGGCAAGACTATGATGGACTGCAATTCCCCTGAATACCTGGCAGAAGATACAGAAACTTCATTTAATGAAAGCATGGAACTCTTTGAAAAATGGAATAAAAAAACAAACCTGCTGGAATATGCGTTCTCTCCCAGATTCGCACCTGTCTGCTCTTCAAAATTAATGAAACTAATTGGAAATTTTGCAAAGAAAAATGATGCTTATATTCAAACGCATCTTTCGGAAAACAAAGAAGAAATAAAATGGGTGAATGATCTTTTCCCTGAATATCGAAACTATACCGAAGTTTACGGGAAACACGATCTTCTATCACCAAAAACCCTTCTGGGTCACGCCATTCATTTGAATGATGATGAACTCTCGTTGATAAAAAATGCAGGAAGCAAAATAGTTCACTGCCCGGATTCTAACTTTTTCCTGAAAAGCGGTGTTCTGCAATTTGAAAAAATAAAAAATGCGGGCATCGAGTTTGCCCTTGCTTCCGATGTGGCAGCAGGCACTTCTCTTTCCATGTTCAATGTAATGAAGATGTGCTGCTACCGTCAGGA
>JAIORR010000267.1 GCA_021108055.1 Candidatus Cloacimonadota bacterium | reverse complement strand
AAAAGAAGACAAAAAAGAAGAAGATATTCCAGTAGAAGAACCAGCAGAATAAATAAAAAATGTTTTCAAGGCTTAAAATATTTACTGGAAATGCGAACGTTGAATTAGCAAATGATGTAGCAAAGTTTGCAGGAATTCCCTTAGGAGATGCAGAAGTCTTCAAATTTTCTAACGATAATACATTCGTTAAGATAAATGAGAACGTCCGTGGAGCGGATACTTTCATAATCCAGCCTACATGTTATCCGGTAAACGATAATATGATGGAATTGCTGATAATGATAGATGCTCTTAAACGAGCTTCAGCTCAAAGGATCAACTGCATTATTCCTATTTTCGGATATGCCAGATCAGATAAAAAAGATCAAACAGGTGTTCCTATTACAGCAAAACTGATCGCAGACCTGCTTACCAAAGCCGGAGCAAACAGGATAATTGCTATGGATCTGCACTCGGATCAGATTCAGGGTTTCTTTGATATTCCTGTTGATCACCTATATTCGATGCCCATTTTTACCAGATATTTTAAAGCCAATTTAGATATTTCTAATGCCGTTGTAGTTTCCCCGGATACAGGGGGAACTGCGAGAGCACGAGCCTTTGCAAAAAGATTGAATTGCAATCTGGCAATTGGAGACAAGCGGAGAACCGGAAACAACGACAAAACCGAGATATTAAATATCATTGGTGAAGTCGAAGGAAAAACAGCAATATTATTTGACGATATAATAGATACAGGCGGAAGCTTGTGCAAGATGTCCAAAGGATTGATGGATAAAGGTGCAAAAAACGTCTTTGCTGCCTGTGCTCATGGAATCCTTTCCGGAAATGCTATAAAAAATATAGAAGAATCTCCAATTGAAAAATTATTTATTACTAATTCTGTTCCTCTATCCGAGGAAAAGAAGAAATGTAAAAAAATAATCCAGCTTTCAATAGCCGAACTGCTGGCTATTGCCATAAAAAAAATACATATCGAGGAGTCATTAAGTATTTTATTCAGATAGACTACTTACCCACAAAATGGGATGACAACGGAGGAAATAATGAACATAAAGATCGAAGCAAAATCAAGAAAAGTAGAAAAAAGATCCGATCTTAAAAACTACCGTAAAGAAGGTCTTATACCGGCAATAATATACGGAGAAGGAAACGAAGGTTTAAAAATATTTCTAAATAGAATTGCTTTTCTGAAACAATATAAAAAAACTTTCGGAGAAGTCGCTTTTTTTGATATAAAAGTAGATGGAAAAGATTTTAAAACCATTATCAAGGAAAAACAGATTCATCCGGTTACTCATGAATTCGTTCATATAGATTTCTTACTACTTCACAAAGGTAAGCCGATCACTTTAGGAATTCCTGTTAAATATATTGGCGAAGTACCCGGAGTACAAGAAGGTGGACTTCTGGAAATCATTCATAGAGAAATAGAAATTTCCTGCCTTCCAAAAGATGTTCCAGATGATATTGTTGTCGATGTTTCTGCTCTTAATATTGGGGATTCAATTCATTTCGGCGATATTTCAATGCCGGAAAATATCGAAACGAATATATCTGATATAACAACCCTGGTAGCTGTCCGTGCACCAAGAAAAGAAGAAGAAATAGAAGTTGAGGAAGAAGAGATCGAAGGCGAAGAAGGAGAAGAGGGTAAAGAAGAAGGTGAAGAAGGAAAAGAAAAGGAAAAAGAAGGTACTTCCGAATCTTCCAAAGATAAAAAAGAATAATGAAATTGGTGGTTGGACTTGGAAACCCGGGAAAAAAATATAAAGATAATAGACATAATATTGGTTTTCTGCTCCTCGATAGAATTGCAAAGAAAAATGCTCTTTTATTTAAAAAAAGAATAAATTATGACTTTGCAAAACTGAATAATTCTATTTTTATCAAGCCCAAAACATATATGAATAGAAGTGGGATAGCCGTTACTTCTATCCTTGCAAAACACAAACTTGATGACATCATCGTAGTTGTTGATGATATTAATCTCCCCCTGGGAGAGATCAGGTTGAGATGCGACGGAGGATATGGCGGACATAACGGACTGAAGTCAATTGGTAATTCTCTTGGTTCAGACGAGTTCAAAAGATTAAGGATAGGAGTTGGATATGCGGATGAAAAAGAACTTTCTGAATATGTTCTCTCCGACTTTTCCGGAGAAGAAAATGAAATACTCAAAATTGTTCTTGAATTATCTGAAATATTAATTGAAGAATATATTAATTATGATTTCGACCGTATGGTCGATAAATATAGTGTGCTGAAAAAATCCTATTCTGAGAAATTAGATAAATCTCAGGATCAATAAACTGGCTGTAGAATAATTTACAGCTAACAGGAAAATAGACCAAAGGAGGAAAAATGCAAAAAAAATACGAAAGTATGATCGTGATCGCTCCCAAATTCGGCGAAGAAGATGCGAAAAAAGAAAACGAAAAGATCCATTCTTCTATCAAAAAGCTTGGCGGTGAAGTTCAAAACACTGACGAATGGGGTAAAAAACAACTTGCCTACGAAATTCTCGATTTCAAAGAAGGCTATTATTTTATTAATTATTACAATCTTGAACCTGCAAAAACTTCAGAGCTGGAAAGAACTTTCAAGTTGAACGAAAATATCATCCGCTACAACGTTCTATTAAAGAGTTAGAGGAGAACACATGGCAAATGAACTTAGATTACCAAAGGTTAATTCGATCATTATCAGCGGAAGATTAACAAGAGATGTAGACTTGCGATACATTCCAAGTGGAACTCCTGTTGCAAAATTGTCATTAGCTTTCGATCGTAGCTATCAGAAAGACGGAGAGTGGCAGCAGGAAACAAGTTATATTGACATCATTGTTTGGAGCAAACGTGGAGAGCAGTGTTCTGAATATCTTCATAAAGGCAGTCCGGTTCTTGTTGAAGGATATCTTAAAACCCGTTCTTATGTAGATAAGGATAATAACAATAGAAAAATAACGGAAATCGTGGCAAATAAGATCAGCTTCCTGGAAAAAACCTTTTCTGCTCCGATCGATAGTACAGATAAACCAGCAGACAAAAAAGAACAACCCGCTGCAAAAATAACTGATGACGATGTTCCATTCTAAAGAAACAGGAGAATAAAATGGAAGAAAAAATAGTAGAAAAAAAAGAAATACAAAAAGAAGTTAAAGAAGAA
>JAIORR010000085.1 GCA_021108055.1 Candidatus Cloacimonadota bacterium | reverse complement strand
ATAAGCTGCCGACAACAACAAGTAATAAAGTTAACATAAAAAGCTTTTTCATTTTTTCCTCCTGCAATCACTTTTCTGTTAATACATTTGCAAATGTTGTACCACAAAAAATAATAGAGGAAAAACAAATAATACAAAAGGCGTAATATATTCTTGTTTATAAAGTTAGAAGTTAAATAAGTTTAATTTGAACGATTTGAATTAAACGGTGAATAATATCAAATAACAATAAAATGCTGAATTAATTCAACACTTTGCAATATCAACTGTGCATTTATTGAATTTCCAGATTTTTTATTTTTGAGTATAAAGTATTCCTGTCGATCCCCAATATTTTTGCAGCTTTCGATTTATTGTATTTCACTTCCATCAAGACTTTTTTAATTATCTCTTTTTCGGTTTCGGCGGTTACTTTAGAAGTGATATCATATAAAGAATATCCCTCGTGTGTTATCTGGTTCAGCAAATCGTTGATCGATCTTTTTTCATCATTTTTCTGTGACATCTCAAATTTTATTGCCCTGGAAGTAATAATATTACTTTCTTCCAGGAGAACAGCCCTTTTTACAACATGCTTTAATTCACGTACATTACCGGGCCAGGAATATGAAAGAAGCTGCTGCAGAGCATCCGGAGAAATCTCTTGTATGTTCTTTTGCAATTGTGAATTAGCTTCTTTGAGAAATGCTCTGGTAAGAACGGGAATATCATCTGTTCTTTCGGAAAGAAGAGGAAGCAATATTTTAAATTCGCTAAGTCTGTGAAAAAGATCATTCCTGAAATTGCCGTTCTTCACCGCTTCGAGAAGGTCTTGATTTGTGGCAACGATGATCCTTATATTAACATTTATAGGTTTATTATCCCCGATCTTTTGAACCTTTTTTTCCTGGATTATCCGAAGGAATTTTGCCTGTGCTGCCGGAGGTAGATTTCCGATTTCATCGAGGAACAGAGTTCCGTTATTTGCCATTTCAAATTTACCTTTTTTATCTGAATTGGCTCCCGTGAAGGCACCTTTTTTATATCCGAACAACTCACTTTCTACCAGAGTATCCGGAATAGCACCGCAATCTATAGGAACAAACGGATTATCTTTTCGTCCGCTTTTCAGATGTATCATATTTGCGATCACCTCTTTGCCCGTTCCGCTTTTTCCCTGGATGATCACACTCATATCTGTGGGAGCTATCAGATCGACCTGCTTTAAAACTTTATTGATCCGGTCACTATTTCCCATGACCTGTTCAATTTCTATTTTTTCTTCCAGTTTTTTTCTTAAACACTCAACTTCTTTGCTCAGGTTTTTAGTTTTCAATGCTTTTCTTACAGTTAGAATCAAGTCATCATTAATGAACGGTTTTGTAATGTAATCATAAGCTCCAAGTTTCACGGTTTTCACAGCAGTTTTGATATCGCCGTAAGCTGTTATCATGATAACGAGCAAATCTGTATCGATCTTTTTAATATTTTCCAGAACTTCCATGCCATTTATTTCCGGAAGCCGGATATCCAGCAGAACAAGATCGGGAATCTCTTTTTGAACTTCTTTAATTGCATCTTTTCCGGTTCCAACAATTGTAATATAATATCCTTCATCGGAAAGAATATTTTTAAGAATAAGCTGCATATTTTTATTATCATCAACAATCAGGATCTTTTCCATTGTTTCCTCTTATTATGGTATAGGCAGCGAGATAATTACCCTTGTTCCTTTGTTCACTTCACTCTCTATATGAATCTGTCCGTTGTGATCTGCAATGATCTGATGACATAAGCTAAGACCAAGTCCGACTCCATCTTCACGAGTTGTAAAGAAAGGATCAAAAATTTTTGCTAAGTTTTTTCTGGAAATTCCCACGCCGGTATCTGATATTATTATGGTGAGATGTTTTTTATCTTTTTCCAGGTTGCCCTGAATAGTTAAATCTCCCCCACCCGGCATAGATTGAATGGCATTCAGGATTAAATTCAGAAACGCCTGTTCTATCCATTTCGTATCCATTAATATTTTAGGTAGTTCAGGAGAACATTTATTAATAATTTTAATTTTGTTTTCCTGACAGCGAGCATTTACGCTTGCAATAACCTTGTTTATCATTTTTGGAAAAGAGTCGGGTTTTATTTTAACTTCTCTGGGATTAGCAAAATCCAATAAACCTTTGATGATCATATTAGCTTTTTCAGAGTCTTCCTGTATTATTTCCAGGAATTGTTTGATCTTGCCGGTCGGTTTATATTTATCAAGACATATTTGTGCGGACGAGCTGATATTTCCCAGCGGATTTCTGATCTCATGAGCTATTCCGGCAGCAAGTTCACCAATACCTGCAAGACGTTCGGAACGTATTAACTGACCTTGAAGTTGTTCTCTTTCCAGTATTTCTTTTTTTAATTTTATATTAGTTTCACTGAGGTCTTTGGTTCTTTCAGCCACCAGTTTTTCCAAAAGAAGGGTTGCTTTTTTATTTAGTTTATAACGATAGTAAACTACAAAAGCCAGAACAAGCAGGATAGCCAATCCAAAATATAACAACAGCATTGTAAGTTTTTGTTTCTCTGTTTTCAATTTATATATTTCGTTATCTTTTTGTAGAAGTTCAATTTCTTTTTCCTGCTCTTCGAGAAGAAGTTGAACTTCATAAGTAGTTTCCATTCCGCTTATTATTTCCATTCGTTCTTTAGAAAAAATACTATCTTTCACTGTTGAATACAGCTTATAATAATCCAGAGCTATTTTATATTCTTTTTTTGCAGAATGTATATCTGCAAACCTCTCATAGATTTCTATCTCCAGATCTCTTACCTGGATTTCTTTTGCCAATTTCAGTGCTTGTTTCAAATACTGCAGTGCTTTATCATATTCGGAAGTCTTATAATATATTTTACCGATGTTGTTCAAAGTGGCTGCTATTCCTTTTTTCCTTCCGATCTTGCGGTAACCTTCCAACGATTTAAGAAGATATTTAAGAGCTTTGCTATTATTTTCCATGTTATCATAAACTACACCAATATTATTGGAAACATCAGCAATACCATTATCATTACCGATTTCTTCAAATAATTTCAAAGATCTAAGATAGTATTCCAGAGCTTTATCGAATTGTCCCATGTCATCATAAACAATTCCAATATAATTTAAAGACCCTGCAACGCCAAATATATCTCCGAGTTCTTCTTCCATTTCAAGAGCTTCGAGATAATACTTCA
>JAIORR010000202.1 GCA_021108055.1 Candidatus Cloacimonadota bacterium | reverse complement strand
ATCTCTTCAAATAAAGGATTTAGATTCCGCATCAAGTGCGGAATGACAAGTAAAAAGATATTTTGTAAAATACTTATATCAATAAAAAATGGAGGATATTATGTTGAACAATGAGAAATCCCGATATATGTCGGGGAAAAAGAAAATTTTAATTATAGCTTTGTTATTAAGCTCTATACTGATATTTGCAGACCCGCCGGAAACATACGACCTGCGCGATGTCAATGGAGAAAACTTTGTAACATCAGTAAAAAGTCAACAAGGCGGCACATGCTGGTGTCATGGTGCTATGGCGGCAATAGAAGGCAACCTGATGATAACCGGTGCCTGGACAGCCGCCGGTGAAACCGGAGAGCCCAGTCTGGCAGAATATCACCTCGACTGGTGGAATGGGTTTAACCAACACAATAACGACGATGTCGATCCGCCTACGGGTAATGGGCTGGTAGTTCATGAGGGCGGTGACTATCGTGTAACTTCTGCTTACCTTTCCCGCGGGGAAGGAGCAGTCCGCGATATCGACGGACAAACCTATTATACACCTCCACTCAGATGGGACCCGAGCTATCATTACTATTATCCACGTAATATTGAATGGTACGTAGCCGGAGAAAACCTGGAAAACATCGATCTAATCAAGAACAAGATCATGGAATTTGGTGTTCTGGGAACCTGTATGTGCTATAATGGTTCTTTTATTTCGGGTTATATTCATTATCAACCGCCATCAAGCACATTAGATCCCAATCATGCTATTGCCATCATCGGCTGGGATAACAGCAAAGTAACCCAGGCACCTTTAGATGGAGCATGGCTGGTTAAGAACAGTTGGGGATCCGGCTGGGGTAATAATGGTTATTTCTGGATTTCCTATTATGATAAACATTCCTGTCAGAATCCTGAAATGGGTGCAATTTCCTTCCAGGATGTAGAACCTTTGGCTTATGATAATATCTATTATCACGATTATCATGGCTGGAGAGATACAAAAACAGATTGTGTAGAAGCATTCAATGCATTCATTGCTGATGGATCTCAAACATTAAATGCCGTAAGTTTCTTCACAGCAGTTGATAGTGTGGATTATACAATAACAATTTATGATGATTTTGATGGAACAAACCTGCAGAATGAATTATCATCTAAAACCGGAACTATCGAATATACCGGTTTACATACAATTGATCTGGATACCGTTGTAACACTTTCCGGAGGTGAAGATTTTTATGTTTCTCTTTCTCTTTCCGATGGCGGACATCCTTACGATAGAACTTCCGATGTTCCCGTTTTATTAGGAGCACAATACAGAACTATTGTAACCTCTTCTGCCGATCCGGAAGAAAGTTACTACAAGAGTGGAAGCGATTGGCTGGATTTCTATTATTATAATGATCCTTCAGGATATCAGAATACAGGTAATTTCTGCATAAAAGCCCTTTCAATCGATGGTTCAAGTGGATTAAATCCTCCTCAGAATCTACAGGCAGAAATAGTTGAATTCAACAGTGTATCTCTTACCTGGGATGCTCCTGCACGTGAACTTCTAAGTTATAATATATACCGCGATAGCGGGCTTATAGATAATGTTTCATCTGCAATTACCAGCTATACAGATGAAGCACTCGATGCAGATGAATATATTTACTATGTAACCGCCGTTTACACAGAAGGTGATTCCAATCCGTCCAATAATGCGGTTGTAACGATCACACTTCCTCCGCCAACGGACCTTACAGTAGATATTCAATCTCCGGATGTTCTTTTGGAATGGCTGGCTCCGGCACTATCCCGAGAATTAATTGAATACAGAATATATCGTGATGCAGAAAACATAGGTACTTCACAAACATTATCTTATCTCGATACAGATGTTCCTTGCGGTAGTCATGAATACTATGTTACGGCACTTTTCTCCGGAGATTTTGAATCGCAGCCATCGAATTCTGTTACTGTAGAAATGACTAATTCCATGAATGGTCTTATTCCTGCTAAAACGGAATTGATGGGAAATCATCCGAATCCATTCAACCCGGAAACAACTATATCATTCTCTGTAAATAAATCATCTTTTGTTAGCCTTTCAATATTTAATATTAAAGGACAGAAGATAAGAACGCTGATTGATTCCAAAATAAATGCCGGTTATCATAAAGCTGTTTGGGATGGGAAAGACCAAAATGGAACAAATGTTTCCAGTGGAATTTATTTTTCCAGCTTTTATACGGACAACGATGATGGGGATTTTACCAGTGTGAAGAAAATGATCCTTCTGAAATAACGACCTATGACCTTCCGAAGGTTTATCAGCCATCCTAAAGCTGGTAAACCTTTGGCTTGATTATGTGACTTCTAATATTTCTTAACCTTCAGTCTTCGCCGAAGCTTCGCCGGACAAGTCGGAATGGTTGAAGTTGGGGAGCATTTGTCATTAATGTAAATAATTAACAAAGTATAAATAAAAAAGGAAATTACAATGAAATCGTTTTCAAAGAACTTTGCAATTATCTTTTTGGTTTTATCCTTATGGATAATCCCGGTTATTGTATCTGCACAAACTGTTCTAATTTGGAACAATGATAACAATTCGTATTATACAGATCCCGAAGGAGCCGGTAATGTTGGATGTGAATATGGTTTACAGCATGCTTTAACGGCTAACGGAATAACCTTTTCAACCGTTACTGCTTTACCAACCGATCTGTCCGGTTATGATGTTGTTTTCATAACTCTGGGCATCTATTGCGTGGGTTGAGGAACCACTCCACCCGGTACCGTGGGTACCACTCAACAAACAACTCTTATTAATTATTTAAACGATGGAGGTTCTCTGTATATCGAAGGATCGGATGTGGGTTACAATCATCATACCACTTCTTTCTTCGGTTACCTCGGAACAGATTACATCAGCAATGGAACATCGAATGGAATTCGTAATATTGTGGGCGTAGAGAGTACTTTTGCAGGTGGAGATAATTTTGCGTTTCCATATAATACCGATCCGGATTATCTGGTGGATGTTCTTTCAGCCGATCAGGGAATTCTTTATTTTAATTGCCAGAATGAATTAGGCAGATCTGTATATTATGATGAAGGCTCATATCGAGTTATCTGCTCTTCCTCAATATTTGGTCCGATGGCAGATGCAGAAGGAACAAATACAAAAGCAGATTTAATGACACGTTACTTTTCGTTCCTTTCCAATGATCCCGATCCGCA
>JAIORR010000001.1 GCA_021108055.1 Candidatus Cloacimonadota bacterium | reverse complement strand
ATATCATCTATCCAGCCGCAATCTGAGCCATTTGATGCACCACCATCTTTTACATACAGCCACTTAAATGTATGGTATCCGGCAGTTACCGGATAGGTTTCCAATTCCCACGAGACATTTCCACTCCATTGTTCAAGCATTGTCCCATCTATATAGAATTGGAAAAAATCGTAATTTGCTTCCGAAGATACTTTCCTGTAAAAAGAAATTTCATCATCTTCATTCACATACATGGAAATCGATATTTCAGAGATCTGATCGTCACCGATATTTCCACTTCTTGCAGAATTTGAACCGCTATTAGCAATATTTGTATCTATAAGCCAGTTTGTATTTCCATCCAAATTCCAGCAGTTTCCAAAAACACCGTTTTCAAAAGTTCCGTCATCTATTTCATAAAGATCGAAATCGATAATATGATTAATATTTGTAACAGTATATTCACTATCAAATCCTGCATGATCTTCCGCATACACTCGAAAATCATAAGTGTATTCATAAACATCGGGGATCGTATATTCTCCAAGTGAATTTGTGACAACTGCAGGAATACCCATATCGATGATCTCGACACAGGCATATTCTAATGGCTGTCCTGTATCTCCATCTGAAACAACACCGGTGATATCGAAAGTAGCCGTACTTGGTTCTAAAACAATATCGAGGATCTCTGCATCGTCAGAAATGACGACATTATTAATTGTTTGGGATTCGTATCCGTAAGCAGAGAAAGTTACATCATAAGTTCCATTTATTAAAAGCCGGTAGTATCTTCCAAATTCTTCGTCACTCATATATGGATAGCGAAAAACGCCTGTATTATCCACACCTTCCACAAATATTTCTGCCTGAATCGGGTTCCCTGTATCTGCATCTGTGATATGACCTGTTAAACCGGAATGATTCACTCTATCTAAAAGTATCATTGCAGCATTAATGTTTTCTGTGCAGATGGCAGCAACCTGCCCGGCAGGCGGGATGAATTCCGTAGCCAGTTCTATCGTAAAAGAAAAAGTACCAAGTGACCCATAAGAATAATCATCGGTAGTTCCCATGCACGGATATAACTGCCATGATTCCTGGGGAGTATATCCCATCGTAGAAGCCATATTTACTGCCAGGTCTTCCAGTGCATCGTGATCTGGGGCGATCACTCCATCGTTATATCCAAATGGAAAGAGAACCAGTTCTCCATAACTGTGATAAGTGATCCCTGTAACGAAATGATGATTATCCATAAGTTCTTTCATTGCGAGAACTTCTGGTTCGGAGAAAGCATAAGGACCATGATATGTTTGACTATTCCAATTACCGGAAGCTCCCACATATCCCCATTCAAATCCGTAGTTTCTATTTGGGTCCACACCATCAGGATAATTACTACCATAACTTGGATCGATCATTCCGTCTTCATCGTTATCACGAATATTTTTTCGCCACCAGAGGTCATCTTCATCGGTAACGATCTTATGTCCGTTTGGATTAACCAATGGAACAAACCATATCTGGGTATTATTAACATTATCTGTAATTGTGGGATCAACGCCGTAGTTATCGAGAATGTGATAAAGAATTGCCATCGTCACTTCCAGGCTTATCGGTTCACGTGCGTGATGTTCTCCCATATAATAAACACACGGTTCATCTTCTTCAGTTTCTACATTATCGGAAACTTTCAATGCCCAAATTTCATGATAATAATTATCATAATTGGAATTTCCGGCATCAGAATATATTTTTCCCTGACTATCACCAATATCATACAATTTACAGATATTCGGATAGTCAATTTCGATTTGTTGAAGCTCGGTAAGCATTTCATCATAATCTCTGTAGCCATTTAAATCGCTCGTGGCAGTTAGATTATTCTTTAGTTGTTCTTCGGTCTGGGTTATGCGAATGCCGTATCCTTTGGAAATTAATTCTTCATATTTGGAAAGAGTAATAACCAGATCCAGATATTTTCCCAGTTTATAAGAAGCAACATCATATTCGGAAGGAGTAAATTCGTTTACAATAGAATCATCGGGATTATCAAATCTTACAACAATTTTTTCTTCGGCAGATAAGCATATAGAAGCAATTAACAAAGCTAACCCGACCACCATAATTTTTTTATATTTCACTCCGAAACCTCCATTGAAATTAATAACTTCCATTTTTTGCAATATTTGTTCCAAGATCAAGATATGGTAAAGAAAGGAGGAAACTTATTATATTTGTTAAATCAATAAATTGTAATTCAGATAAAAAAAAGGGGTGAATCGATATTCACCCCAATTATTTTTAGAATTCTAATTTAATTCCATCGGTCATCTTCGGGAGCGATTTCTTTCAATTTTTTTTCAAGTACTTTTATTTTTTCTGTTTTATTATTTTTTTTCAACAAATTTAGATATAGAAATTGAACATCAAGATCGGATACTTCTTCATCCGGGTCTTCAATATCTTTTCCTTTGTAAGAAAGTCCTGTTTCCAGGGTTTCGAGTGCCTGCTCGGATTTTCCCATATTATTTTGAACATCAGCCAGCATCACATAAGCATCGTAATGTTCTATGCGTGTTTCTATTGCTTTAATAAGAGAAAGTTCCGCATCTTCTAATTTTCCCCATTTAAAATATGCTTCCCCTTTATGACGCCAAGGGCAAGACCAGTTAGGATAATTTTCATTCAGTTTATTATATACATCTATACTTTCTTCGTATTTCTCATTTTCCAGAAGTATATTTGCATAAGAAAACATAGTTTTTGCATTTAGTGAATCGATATCCATTTTCAGAACTTCCATATTTTTTTGGAATTCCATATTATGAAGATAGCATAACATCAATCTGGCGGTGTATTTAATATCTCCGCTTAGTTGTGAATTATAATGCTCTACAGCTTTAATGAAATTTTCTGATGTCGGATCTTCCTTGTAAGTCATAAACTGATCATATTCACTATGCGTTTGTTCGCAGAGTAAATTAATTGTGATCAATAATATCATGGAAAGTATCGATAATCTTTTCATTTCCTTTTCTCCTTTAATTTATAAATTTAACGGGGTGAAAAAATATTGGACACAAAAATGTGTCAAAATATTTTTGTTTTGTGTGCGCCCGTGGCTCAATTGGATAGAGCATCTGACTTCGGATCAGAGGGTTTGGGGTTCGAGTCCCTACGGGCGTGCCATTTTTTTATAGCTCACGGATAAACACGGATTTAACAGATGAATA
>JAIORR010000119.1 GCA_021108055.1 Candidatus Cloacimonadota bacterium | reverse complement strand
GCAATAACCGGACATTTCGCTTTCAGAAGGAAAAAGATGGATCTGTCAATTCCTGAAAGTCCTTCATAATTTCCCTGACCTTTACTGATTATCATATCCGCATCTTTGAATTTTTCAAGAAAGTCATCATTACAATTTTTAAGAATTGTGCCCGGAGCAGTTGTGCCGGAAGATATGACTTTTGCAATTTTATCGATTCCAATTTGCTTAGCTTCTTTAAATGTAACATCGTTTATCACCGGAATTTCCCGAACTACAAAAGTGACCGGTTTTCCGAGTTCTTCGATCAGAATTTTGTCAAAAACTGCTTCTCCCGAATTGTCCCCGATGTAGAGAATTTCTTTTGCCTTATTTAATTCCCGCTTAAATAGTTCATAATCAAAAACAGAAAATTCCTGATGCAGTATTATTTCCACATCTTTTACAATATCGAATTCTTTATCGATTCCGAGATCGATCACATTTCCCGCAACTGCAAGCCGAATAGCAGTTAAAAGACTATCCTCAGATTCCTTGACTTTTTGTTTTAAATTTGGATATAAATGCAATGCGTGTTCGATATTTTTTGTTTTAATCTTTTTGTAGGGATCATAATTACCCGTAATTTCACTGACCTTTTTATATATCAATGCACCGGT
The DNA here is from genome assembly GCA_021108055.1 of Candidatus Cloacimonadota bacterium. Lineage (GTDB taxonomy): Bacteria > Cloacimonadota > Cloacimonadia > Cloacimonadales > TCS61 > JACNIV01. The sequence continues at coordinate 2,599 of JAIORR010000119.1, read as the reverse complement.
TTCGGGTGGAGTATTTTCCATTGGAATTTCTTGGATCAGCGTTCCGACTTCATCCAATAATTGCTTTATTTTATGTTCATCTTTTGTAGCAATTCGTCCTGCCCGTAATGCCTGATTCATAAAACAGGGCAGACAATCAAGATAAGTTTTCATCTATTTCTCCATCCGGCAGCATATTATCGGGATGATAAATCCCACTTTCTTCTTTTTGAAAATGAATACATTTTCTCCAATCTCTGTGGCAATAATTTTCTACCCATTTTTTTTCTAATTTGCCTTTTTCAAAAAAATATTTCATCGGGCAGGAAGGATACCATTTACACTCTTTTTTATTTTTTTCATTCAAAATATTTATCCATTCTATCAAAAGCTTTATTGATCATACCTTCTGAAACGCAGAAGGAAAGTCTGATATGACTTTCTCCGGTTGGACCGAAAGCAATTCCCGGAGTTGTAGAAACCTGGATATCTTTCAGTATTTTTTTACTGAATTCAAATGAATTATTTCCCTGCTCTCTCAGAATTTTCGGAAACATCAGATATGATCCTCCCGGTTTTATATATTCAAAGACAGAACTGAGATTGTCGAGTCGTTCACACATTAGATTTCTTGTTTGAAAATAATGTTTTCTAAATTCACTTATACAATCCTGAGAACCTTTCAACGCTGCAATTGCAGCATATTGAGAGACAACGGGAGCACAGATTGCAAGCGGAATATGAGCTTTTTTAATCTGAGGAATCAATTCTTTGTCTGCGTGTAAATATCCGATTCTCCAACCTGTCATTGCATAACTTTTGGTAAAAGTGAAAACACTGATAACGTTTTTCTTCATTTCCGGAATGGAAGCAAGGCTGAAATGTTGGTGATCATCAAAAGTAAAATATTCATAAGCTTCATCGGTAATTACGGTTAAATTGTTTTCCAAAGCGATCTTTGCTATCTCGCGAAGCTGCATTTCCGAAAACACAGTTCCGGTCGGATTACTCGGGCTGCAATACACAATTGCTTTTGTTTTGGAAGTTACGGCTTTTTTAATCGCTTCAATATCCAGATCAAAATTACTATCTTCGAGCAATGGAACCAGAACAGGTTTCCCTGAAGCTAACTCAACCTGACGAATATGAGTTGAATAGGTGGGAGTAGGCAGAATCACTTCATCACCAGGATCGATGGTTGCCATTATTGCGGCAGCTAATCCTTCGATCGCTCCCACGGTCACCAGCAATTCAGAAATATCTGCATTGATTTTATTATCTCGGACTAATTTTTTTACAATTTCTTCTCGTAATTCCGGTAGTCCGTCACTTTGGGAATATCCGCCGGTCAGTCCTTTTTTAATTGCAGAAATTGCTGCCTTATTGATATGTTCAGGTGTGCCGGAAGTCGGTTTTGCCCACGATAAAAATGCAACATCATCGTACTGCTTGGATAATCTCGTCATTTCGTGAATTGCAGATTTTTTGATTTGAGTAACTCGTTTAGAGATATTCATTTTTTCCTCCATTTTTTTAGAGTAAACTCTTTTTAAAACTCAAATATTTCCCCGACTCCACCTTCGATATATTTTTCAGGATAAAGAGATTTTATTTTATCTTTGTATTTTGTGCAATGAGAAGGACAGATTTTTTCAATATTTTCCAGAATTTCAAATTCATCAAATCCGTGTAAACCACCCACAATTGCATATACATTTCCGAATTCTGAGACTGAATCAATAATTTTCCCAACTCCCGGGTGTCCGCAACCGATAATGAGAACAAGACCATTCTTGGTTTTAATTGCTAAAGATTGTTCCCTTTCATCAAGTTCACCAGTAAGGAAAATATTTTTATAAATTTCAACAGGTTTGTCATAGTATTTCACTTTGTTTGAATATCGAATTCCGCGAAAAGAAATTGGAATGTGAACAACTGCTTTTTGATTCATATTTAACAATGTCGAGAGTCCTCCAATATGATCAAAATCCGGATGCGAAATGACAATATCATCTATAGATTCTGGGTTAATTTTCAGATTCAGCATATTTTCCAGAAGGATTTTACCATTCCCACCGGTATCAAATAAAATATTTCTTTCTTTTGTTTCTATAAAACAAGACCAACCCCAATCTTCGATCAAATCGGGTTTACGTGTTGTATTATCGTAAACTATTGTGATTTTCATTTTATTCTTGGAATACTTCGGAAGTATAAGTTATTTAGAATTCTTTCAGTTCTCCAGCTTTGTACGCATCATAAGCTTCTTTCACAGTCATTTCACCTGCACCAACAAATACTTTTATACCTGTTTGAGTAACAACTGCGGCTGCATTTCCGCCGGGACCATTTCCAGTGATAAGAACATTAACATTATACTCAGACATTTTTTGAGCTGTTTTTGGTCCTGCACCGTGTGCTTCATTTGCGATTGCACGGTTGTCATAAGTTTCTACTTTTTTTGTTTCCTCATCATAGATAAAGAAAAACTCTGTTCTACCGAATCTTGGATCCATTTTAGAATCCCATTCTGTTCCTTTTGCTGTTAATAAGATTTTCACTTTTTCTCCTTTTTTTGCCACAGAGGCACAAAGAGCACAGAGAAAATCTCCTCTTGAGA
>JAIORR010000369.1 GCA_021108055.1 Candidatus Cloacimonadota bacterium | reverse complement strand
TGGATTTTGATATTATTTTTGGAATTAGTGATAACATTATTTATATGTTCCTGTGTAATTTCACAGGCTTCACTACCGGATGTTAAAGAAATCCTTCCTAATGTGTTCTGGCTTTTGATGTGATCTCCGGCAATGCCTACATAGATGTTCTTTGCTTTTAATCCTGCCATGCTTTCTGCTTCGAGGATTGCTTTACTTATCGATCTGGAAGCTTTCATTATATCTACAACGATGCCGTTTACAAATCCATTGGACTTGCTGGTGCCGATCCCTTTTACTTCGAGTATGTTATCTTCGTTGATAATGGCGATTATCATACATATCTTTGTGGTGCCGATGTCCATTGCTGTAATTATTTGTCCAGGTTTCATTTTGCCTCCGACCTGATTACAAGCTGGTCTTGAAAACGAAGGTCTATGATAGTTTCTTTCTTAAAAGTTCTGTTTTGTTCCAGGAAACTGTATTTCTTCAATTTACCTTCAATATTTTCTACTCCAAAAACTATCCGGTAACCCGTATTTGCTTCGACCATAAAGATGTCATCTTCTGCACAATAGAATTCGGAAATATTATTAATGAAATCTGTGTTTTCAGCTTTTATTATTTTAGACAATTCGAAAACTCTTTCCACAAATTCATTTTCAATTTCCGAGCCAAAAGTAATTTTCGAGGTTGGAATATCTGTTTCAATGATCGGGAGTATCTCTTTTAAATAAAAATTATCATTATCCAGAACAGTTCTTTTTTCATCTATCGGGAAAAATTTTCCATCGCTTGTTTTGATGAAAAATAAGCCGATCTTTTCTATGATCTTTATCTTCAATTTGTTTGGGAAGAGTCTTGATACTTTAACATCTTTGATCCTGATAATGTTTTCATATTTTTTTAGAACATCTTTTTTTGAAACAAGATAAATATTTTTTCCTAAAAGGTCTTTTGATATATTGGAAAGAAATTCGGTTTCAAGATTGTAATTTCCATAGACTTTTATGTCTGATATATTGAAAAAGCTCATCTTTGTGACAAGGCTTCTGATGCCAAAGCTGGCAAAGAAGATAACCAGAATGCTGAGAATGAAATAAAAATAAAACCTGCTTGAACCGGTTCTCTTTCTTTTCATCAGTTTATTACCTTGATCTCGAGTTCGAGCATTATGCCTTTCTTTTCGAACACTTCTTTTTTTATCAGTTCTATCAATTTTATCATATCGTCAAAAACAGCATTCCCCCTGTTTATTATGAAGTTAGCATGCTTTTTGCTTACTTCCGCATCTCCGATCCTTGTTCCTTTTAATTCGCACTCTTCTATTAATTTACCGGCAAAATATCCCGCCGGATTCTTGAAAGTGCTTCCCAGACTGGGATAATCATATGGATGCCTTACCTTTCGTGTGGAAATAATATTCTGTACTTCGGTAAGAATATCCTTTTCTGGTTTAGATTCCAACTTGAAGGCAGCATTAATAATGAAACCGTTTATCGATGTTTTTCGATAATCGAAATGCAGCTCTTCTTTTTGAATGATCTCTCTTTTCCCTTTAATGCTGATAATTTCGATCCATTCCAAATAGCTGGAAATACTTTTCCCAAAAGCTCCTGCATTCATGTGCACTGCACCACCGATGTGAGCAGGGATTCCCGATAGAAATTCCAATCCACCCAGATCATGTTTCATCATTTCATCGATGAAAGCATTTATGTTGTAGTTTGAAGAAACTACAATTTCGTCTCTTTTGAATGCGATGTTTTGGGGAATATCTCTATCGAGTATTAACACTCTATCTCCAACATTTCCGAACAGGATATTTGAAGCTCCGCCTACGGGCAGGATCTTCAAATTTGCCTTATTAGCCTGAGTTATTATCAGACTTAGATCACTAACTCTTTTTGCAATAAAGAGATACTTGGCTTTACCTCCAATTCGAATATTAGAGTAATCCTTTAAGGAACTCTCTGAAAGAATTGAAGTTAGCGTTTTACTGTCAAATACTTTTTCCATTTTTCTTTACTTTTCTTTAATTTTCCTTTAAAAAACGCTCACCAAATTTATATATCGAACCTGCTCCCATCGTGATAACAATATCCCCGGATCGGGATAATTCCTTTATCTTTTCAATTATTTTTTCATTAGAATCTACATAATGAACGTTCTTATGACCGGATTGAATTGCAATATCAGATATCAATTTACCGGTTACTCCCGGGATTGGTTTCTCACGTGCAGGATAGATAGGAGTGATGATCAGCACATCGGAATGAAAAAATGAACGACCAAAATCTTCATAGAAATCCTGTGTTCTGGAAAAAAGATGAGGTTGGAAAACTGCGACGATTCTATTTTCCGTGCTATCTTTCACTCCTTTTAAAGTTGCTTCGATTTCTGTTGGGTGATGGGCATAATCATCATAAACAACGATCCCGTCTATTTCTCCTTTGTATTCAAATCTTCTGAAAACGCCGTCAAATTCGGATAATCCTTTTTTGATAGAAGAGAAAGGAATATCAAGTTCGATTCCAACAGCAACTGCAAGAAGTGAATTCAAAATATTATGAATTCCCATCAGGTTTAAATTTATAGTTCCCAGAACTTCTCCATCTAAAATGGCGGTATATTGAGATTTGAAATCTTTCATTACAATATTATCTGCACGCAGATTAGCTTGTTTAGAAAGACCATAAGAAAGAATTTCCTTTTTTATTTTCGGTATTATCGATTGAATTCCACGATCATCCAGGCAGGCGATAACACTACCGAAAAATGGTACTTTGTTAGCGTACTCAATAAAAGCTTTTTTAACTCCTTCCAGATTCGAATAGCAATCAAGATGGTCTGCTTCGATATTTGTAATTCCTGCGATTATGGGGCTGAGAGTAAGGAACGATCTGTCAAATTCGTCAGCTTCCACAACTATATATTTACCTGAACCGAGAAGATTATTCGAGCCGTAATTTTTTACAATTCCGCCAACGATAACTGTTGGGTCAAGTTCTGCTGCAGAGAGCACGCTGCCAACCATCGAAGTAGTTGTTGTTTTTCCATGAGTTCCTGCAATCCCGATGCCGTAGCTCATTCGCATTATTTCGGAAAGCATTTCCGCTCTGCGTATGACTGGAATTTTATTTGCCAGAGCAGCTGCAATTTCCGGATTATCATCTTTCACAGCAGAAGATTTCACTACTACATCGGCATCTTTTATCTGGGAAGCATCGTGTCCTTCTGAAATTATCGCTCCCAATGAAA
>JAIORR010000280.1 GCA_021108055.1 Candidatus Cloacimonadota bacterium | reverse complement strand
TAATGCAGATAAAAAACGTGATCTTCGATCTGGGGAAGGTACTTATAGATTTCGATTTCAGTAGTTTCTGGCAAAGTATCGGAGCAAGAAGCGATCAAAGTTTTCTTGATATGGCAGAAGAACCTATCCTGCTTTTTGAAGCTGGTAAGATCTCGAGATCAGATTTCTTTGAAGACATGAAAAAAGTTTATTCCTTTGAACTGCCATTGGAAAAGTTTGAAGAACTCTGGTGTAATGTTTTTTCACCTATGGATGATATGGTCGGGCTGGCAAAAGAGATCAGTAAGAAATATAATGTTTACATTCTTTCCAATACAGATGAAATTCATTTCCCATATATCTGGAATAATTATCCATCATTACATTTTTTCAAAAATAACCTGATGCTTTCGTATGAATTGGATTCGGTAAAACCGGAAGTGGATATCTACAAGAATGCATTAAAAAAATTTGATCTGAAACCAGAGGAATGTGTGATGATAGATGATCGACCAGTTAATGCTCTCGCTGCAGAAAAAATGGGAATGAAGGGAATTAATCATAGAACTTATGAAGAAACAAAAGAAAAGTTATATAAAATCTTGACTCCACATAACGGGATTTAATAAATTGTTTTGGTGGTAAAAGAAGAAAAATGGATTGAAATAGTAATATCTGAACAGAAATTGTATCTTTATAAAAGCAAAGAAAGTGTTAAATGTTATCGAATATCTTCTTCTAAGTTCGGCTTTGGGAATAAGATGGGAAGTAATAAAACACCTCTGGGATTACATCGCATCATCAAAAAAACCGGTAATAATGCAAAACAAAATGAAATATTCATCAATGGAAAAAAGACAGGGAAACTTGCATCTGTAAATAAGCGGAACTTTAATGCTGATCTTATTACAACAAGGATAATATATCTCGAAGGAATGGAAGAAGGCGTGAACAAAGGAAAAGGAATAGATTCCCGTAAACGAAGTATTCTGATCCATGGTACAGCAGATGAAAAGTCGATAGGAAAACCTGCTTCTCATGGATGTATCCGGATGAAAAATTGTGAGATAATAGAATTATTTGATTTGATTGAAATGGGTGTGTTAGTGAAAATAATAGAGTAATAACTTATCCATAATGGTGGTATTATGAATCAAACAAGAAAAAGTGCATTCAGGATCGGCGACAGAAGAAAACCTAAGTCAAAGATATTTCAAACCACTTACAAAACGATCAGTAAAGAACGTCGCACGGGAAAAGATAGAAGAATAAGTAGAGATAATTCAAGATTTCGCTAATTAATTTTTTGAGGATCATAAAATATGTGGAATAAAAAATGCAAAAAGGAGAGAAGTATGTTTGTAGAAAGAGGAGTCGATCGAAGAGTCGGTTTAAGAAGAGTTATGCAAATTCCTATTGATGAAAATATGAGAAAAGAAAATGAAAGACGTTCTAAAGAAGAGCGTAGAAAAAGCAAATAAAAAAAGAGGAGTTTTAATTATGAAAAAGGTTTTTTTAATTACTATGATAGTCCTGATAGTAGCTATCTTGACTGCAAGACCAGCGATTAACAGAACGGATTTTAATGGTGCTAACAACAGAGATTTCGAGTGGGATATTCAAAATTCAAATTTCCCGATATCTTCTACCGGTGTAAACTATATGTGGGCAGTAGATGAAAATATTGTTTGGGCTGCCGGATATGATGGTAGCGGTGGAAATGCACATTATCAGATAGTAACCCACACAACAGATGGTGGAAATAGCTGGACTTCAACACAAATTAATACAGCGCCCTCAGGTGGCGATACGGCAATGATCTTTGCTCTGGATGGTAATAAAGCCTGGGCACCTATTCACACAGGGAATCCACAAGGTATTTATTATACTGACGATGGTGGTCAAAATTGGGTTCGCCAAGAATCTGCTAATTATAATCTTGGCGGTTCATTTCCAAATATTGCTCATTTCTTTAATGAAAATGACGGTTTTGCTCAAGGAGATCCGGTTGGTGGTTATTATGAATTATATACAACAACAGATGGTGGTTCAACCTGGATAAGAGTTCCGGAAGTAGATATTCCTGCACCTCTTACAGGCGAGTTTGGAATTGTTGGTTACTATGATGCTGTTGGTGACAATGTATGGTGGGGAACTAACAAAGGACGTGTATTCAGATCAAATGATAAAGGTTACACTTGGGAAGTTTCTGTAACTACACTTGGTGGTTCCACTTATACTGATGTAACCTTTAAAGACGCAATGAATGGAATTGCTCAAGATAAAAATGCAGCAACCACCGGTACGATTTGTGAAACTTCAGACGGGGGTGTAACCTGGCAGGCAGTCACACATACTGGTAACTGTTACTCAAATGATATGGATTATGTTCCCGGAACAGCAAATACATATGTTTCCACTGGAGCCGCAACCGGTATTTCCGGTGCTTCTTACAGCCATGATGGTGGACATAACTGGTTTAACTTTGACGAAACAGAAGGAATTCAATTTCTGGCTACTGCATGGGTCAACACAACAACAGGATGGTCCGGTTGTTTTAACGATCAAACAAATCCGGCGTTAAATGGGATGTACAAATATAATGGAGATCTCACTCCTCAGCCAATGGGAACCGTTTCCGGTACAGTAACAGATATAGAAGCTGTCGTCCCAATTGAAGAAGCAATTATTACTTTAGGAACTCATTCTACTGCAACAAATAATTTAGGTGAATATGAAATGCTGCTGAATACCGGCACTTACACTTTGACTTGTGAGTTGGAAGGATATGAAACTTATACACAGGAAAATGTTGAAATTATTGAAAATCAGACTACAGTAATTAATATTCAACTTCAACATTTATATAATCCTCCACAAAATCTTGATTATATGATGAGTGGTTCTAATGTAACACTTACTTTTCAACCTCCGATAGGAGGATTTGGCTTAACAAATTATTATGTTTATCGAAATGAAGCGATCTATGATACTTTAGATTCAAGTTTAACTTATTATTCTGATCTAGGTCTGCCTACCGGAAATTATACTTATTATCTTACTGCACTTTATTTTGAGACTTATGAATCCGTACCTTCAAATGAGGTAACAGTAGAGGTTGTAAGTGCCGATGGATCTTTACTTTCTGTCGATATGGAGTCGATCGGCAACTATCCCAATCCATTCAATCCGTCTACAACTATCTATTTCACAGTAAATAATGCAAAAGATGTAAAGATCGTTATTTATAATGTGAAAGGACAGAGAATAAAG
>JAIORR010000029.1 GCA_021108055.1 Candidatus Cloacimonadota bacterium | reverse complement strand
TTATCATCAGAAAATCCTTTACAAAGAAACGGCTGATTTTTCTTTTGTTTTCCTGATAAAAGAGAGCAATTAAGTTACTTTTTTGTTCTTTTTTTGCCTGCCTTAGCATAGTATAACGAAGACAGGTTAGCTGCAAAAAAATAAAAGGAGGAAATGCATGGCATTGACATTAGAAGCCAAAAAGGCTATCATGGCAGAGTTTAAACTCCATGATTCTGATACCGGATCACCAGAGGTCCAGGTTGCTCTTCTTACGCAGAGGATCAAAGATATCACGGAGCATCTGAAAATTCACAAAAAGGATTTTCATTCCAGAAGAGGTCTGCTGAAACTTATCGGGCAAAGAAGAAGATTGCTCGATTATGTGCAGGATAAGGATATTGAGCGTTATCGTAAGTTGATCAAAACCCTTGGACTGAGAAAATAAAAGAGTTAATTGAAACGGGGGATTAAGTCCCCCGATTTTTTACAAAAACAGGTGGGGAACTCCGAGCAATAAGCTAAGATTGGTCGAGGCTGACTTTAGCCTATTGCTTTTTGTTCTCTACCACAAAAAAAGGAGAAAAAATGCACAATTTTGACATTAAGAAAAAAACGATTGAAATTGCAGGTCGCAATTTGACCATTGAAACAGGAAGAATGGCTAAACAAGCCAACGGATCCGTCTTTATCCAATATGGAGAAACAAGTGTTCTGGTTACTGCAACTGCAGACAAAGAACCCAGGGAAGGAATAGATTTCCTTCCACTTACGGTAGATTTTATCGAAAAAATGTATGCTTCCGGCAAAATACCCGGCGGCTTTTTTAAACGCGAAGCAAGACCCACCACCAATGCTACTCTTAACGCACGTCTCATAGATAGACCCATCCGTCCTCTTTTCCCAAAAGGTTACAGGAATGCGGTTCATGTGGTAGTAACCGTCCTCTCTTACGATGGAGAGAACGATCCCGGAGTTTTAGGAATTTTAGGTGCTTCCGTTGCTTTATCTATTTCTGATATTCCATTCCACGGTCCGGTTGCCAGTGTAAAAGTTGGGATCATTAATGATGAAATTATTATGAATCCTCCAGTTCAGCAATTTAAAGAATCGACTCTCGATCTGAACGTAGCCGGAACAAAATCTGCCGTTGTAATGATCGAAGCCGGAGCTGTTGAAGTATCTGAAGAAAAGATGATGGAAGCCATCTATGCCGGTCATGAAACCATTAAAGAACTTGTTGCATTCCAGCAGGAATTTGTAAAAGAATCCGGAAAAGAAAAGATGGAAGTGGTTCTTGATCTCATTCCGGAAGATATTACGAAAAAAATTGAAACCGGATATGGTGATGCTATCAAAAAAGCGGCTAATATTCATGGAAAGCAGGAACGTGATGATGCGGTTACACAACTGAAAATCGAAATACTTGAAAAGTATGCCGGAGAACTTGGTGAAGAAGTTTTTTCCGGGCAGGAACGCTATTACAAGAATGCATTTGAAGAAGTTCTTACAAAATTTATCCGTCATGCCATCTTATTCAATGATCACCGTGTTGATGGCAGAAGTATGGATGATATTCGACCAATTACCTGCGAAGTAGATATACTTCCCCGCGTTCACGGATCTGCACTTTTCACCAGAGGTGAAACGCAATCTCTGGGAGCTGTTACTTTGGGTACAGGAAGAGACGAACAGGTTATTGATGGCTTGGAAGAAGAGTACAAGAAAAATTATTATCTGCATTATAACTTTCCGCCATTCAGCGTGGGGGAAGCCGGTTTTATGCGCGGACCCGGAAGAAGGGAACTTGGTCATGGAGCACTGGCAGAAAGAGCTTTAGCTCCGATGATGCCTTCCAAAGACGATTTTCCATACACTATTCGGATCGTTTCCGAAATATTGGAATCGAACGGTTCTTCCTCGATGGCAACTGTTTGCAGCGGTACTCTGGCAATGATGGCGGCTGGTATTCCCATCAAAAAACCGGTTGCAGGTATTGCTAACGGTCTTATTATGGAAGGTGACAAATTCGCCGTTCTTACGGACATCATGGGGCTGGAAGATCATCTCGGAGATATGGATTTCAAAGTAACCGGAACAAAGGACGGTATCACTGCCATGCAGATGGATATAAAGATCGAAGGTATCACCAGAGAAATTATGGGGATCGCATTAGAAAAAGCTAAAACCGCGCGTTTCCACATTCTGGATAAGATAATTGAAGTAATTTCCGAACCAAGAAAGGAACTTGCCGAAACTGCTCCCAGAATCGAATCATTCAAGATCAATCCGGATAAGATCGGCGGCGTGATCGGCTCCGGTGGGAAGATGATCAAAAATATCATCGAAACTTCCGGTGCAAATATAGAAATACAAGATGATGGAACAGTCTCGATCATATCATCGAGCAAAGATTCTATCGAAATTGCAAGAAAGATCATCAATGATATCTGCAGTGATCCAGAAATGAATAAAGTGTATGAAGGAGCCGTGAGCAGGATAGAACCATTTGGTGCATTTGTGAAGATCATGAGTGAAACCAAAGAAGGACTCGTTCACATTTCTCAACTTCATACTTCCAGGATCAACAGGGTCGAAGATATGGTTAAACTCGGCGATATTGTTAAGGTTAGGTTCATCGGTTTTGATAAAGGAAAAGTGAAACTATCAATGAAAGGCGTGGAAGGAAATCCCGAACCGAAAAAGACATCAGAATACATTAACAGGGAAGATAAACCTCGTGATAATGATAGAGGATACAATAGGGACAGAAACAGCAGCAGAGATAGTAGAAATCGAAACTACCGAGATCGCGATAACAACCGTCGTAATTAATCCGGAGTAACAATGAACGATTATAAAGTAAAAGATATAAAACTGGCAGATTTCGGTAGGAAAGAGATAACCATAGCAGAAAAAGAAATGCCGGGATTAATAACCTTGAGAAAACAATATGGAAAATCCAAACCTCTAAAAGGAGTCAGGATTACCGGAAGTTTGCACATGACCATCCAGACAGCAGTTCTGATCGAAACATTGGTTGAACTTGGTGCGGAAGTGCGTTGGGCAAGTTGCAATATTTTTTCTACTCAGGATCATGCAGCCGCTGCCATCGCCAAAGCAGATATTCCTGTTTTCGCCTGGGAAGGTGAATCTATCAAAGACTATTGGTGGTGTTCACTGCAGGCTCTTTCCTTTCCAAACGGAAAAGGACCTGATCTGATAGTTGATGATGGGGGAGATGCAACGCTTTTTATTCATAAAGCAGTTGAATTCCAGAAAAATCCTGAAATT
>JAIORR010000305.1 GCA_021108055.1 Candidatus Cloacimonadota bacterium | reverse complement strand
GGAGTATAAAATGAAACTAACAGTTATCGGAACAGGCTATGTAGGACTGGTTACAGGCACCTGTTTCGCAGAAATGGGTAACGACGTTATCTGTGTGGATAACGATAAAAAGAAGATCGACCAGCTCAACTCAGGCAAGATCCCCATCTGGGAACCGGGACTGGAAGAGATGGTTACACGCAATTCTGATGAGGGCAGATTGAGTTTCACCACCGATATCAAAAGTGCTGTAGAAAAATCGGACATATGTTTTATTGCCGTGGGAACTCCTCCCGGTGAAGACGGTTCTGCCGACCTGCAGTATGTACTGGCAGTTGCCGGAGATATTGCTACTTATATGAACGGACATAAGATTATAATCGATAAATCAACTGTTCCGGTGGGAACGGCGGATAAAGTAAAAGCAACCGTACAGAAAGTGTTGGATGAACGTGGAGTGGATTTCACTTTTGATGTTGTTTCCAATCCTGAATTCCTCAAAGAAGGAGATGCTATCAACGATTCCATGAAACCTGACCGCGTTGTGGTGGGAACGGATAGCGAAAAATGTGCGGAGATCATGCACGAGCTTTATGCTCCCTTCTGTCGTACCCGGGAGAAACTTATTATCATATCTATCCGCTCTGCCGAAATGACCAAATATGCTGCCAATGCAATGTTAGCCACCAAGATATCTTTCATGAACGATATTGCCAACCTCTGTGAATTGATGGGAGCGGATATCTCTGAAGTGCGTCACGGCATCGGTTCGGATTCCAGGATTGGATATAAGTTCATCTACCCTGGTGTTGGATATGGCGGCAGTTGTTTTCCAAAGGATGTTAAAGCCCTTATTCAAATGGCTAAGAAGGCTGGAACAGCAACACGCGTACTTCAGTCTGTGGAAGATGTAAATGAAGATCAGAAAACGGTTCTGATAAAGAAAGTTAAAAGTCATTTTGGCGATAACCTTGCTGGGCTTACATTTGCCATTTGGGGACTTGCTTTCAAACCTAAAACCGACGACATGCGAGAAGCTCCATCCATTACTATTATTAACGGTTTACTGGAAGCTGGAGCGACTGTTCAAGCTTATGATCCGGTAGCAATGGATGAGGCGAATCGAATTTTTAATGAGAACCCCAAGATAAAATATACTCATGGAAATTATGATGCTCTGAAGGGTGCAGATGCTCTGCTTCTGGTCACTGAATGGAACCAGTTCCGCTATCCCGATTTTGAGAAAGTAAAAAAACTATTGAATAAACCTGTTATCTTTGATGGCAGAAACCAATATAATCCGAAAGAACTTAAAGAACTTGGAATCACTTATTATGCCATAGGAAGAAAAGTAAGATAAAAGAAGTTTTTGGGAGAATGTATTAATAGGAATTAACTCACTTCGTTCGTGGTATTGATTGAAAGAATGTTCAGGGAAGAAGGCATTTAAGTGAAAGATTGTTCGAGGAAGATTGGTATTGGATTGCAAGAATTAGTGAAAGAAGGAATTTACTCGCTTTGCTCGTGGAATTAAGTGAAAGATAGTTCGAGGAAGATGGGTATTGTTTGAAAGATAAGCAGGAAGAGGGAATTAAATTGAGAGAATAGCAAGACGAGGGAATTGATTGAAAGAAAAGCGGGGAGAAGGTATAATTTGAGAGAAAAGCGGGAAGAAGGAATTTATTGAAAGATTATTCAGGGAAGAAGGTATTAGATGAGAGAATGTTTCGTAGAAGAAGGTATTGATGGGAATTGAGGTATTATTATGATAAAGAGTTTGGATGATTTTCAAGTTTATCAATTAGCTATGGATTTAGGTGAGGATGTTTGGAAGATTGTAAAAGATTGGAATTATTTCTGTAAGGATACTATCGGCAAACAATTTATTAAAGCTGCAGATTCTATTGCAGCAAATCTTAGTGAAGGATTGGGCAGATATCATTACAAAGAAACCAAGAATTTCAGTTATTATTCGCGAGGATCATTATTTGAAACTAAAACCTGGATCACAAAAGCTATGAATCGCTCTTTGATTACTGATATACAATATAATGATTTCGTGCAACGATTAGAATCAAAAGGTGCTAAATTGAATAATTATATCAATACATTAGGAAAATGAATACAAATAAATTCCGGCGAAGCCTAATGCCTTTTTCTTTCATAAGATTTCTTCATAATTCCAATAAATACCAATCAAATACCCATCACTGATTATCTGCGATTATCAGTGGTTAAATAGAAGGAAATTATGAATATATTAATTACAGGTTCTGCCGGATTCATCGGCTCAAATTTATGCGAAGCATTAATTGGAAATCATAAAATCTTCGGACTGGATAATTTCTGCGATTATTATGATCCACAGATAAAAAGAAACAATATCAGCAGTTTACAGCAAAACAGCAACTTCACATTATTGGAAGCAGATATTAGAAACGAAAATGCTTTAATAGAAATTTTCTCAAAGAATAAATTCGATCTAATTATCCATCTGGCTGCTATGGCTGGTGTACGTCCTTCCATAGAAAATCCGCAACTTTATACAGAAGTTAATATCAACGGCACGGTCAATCTGCTGGAAGAGTGCCGCAAACATGAGATCAAGAACTTCATTTTCGCTTCGTCCTCTTCCGTTTACGGCAATAACAGAAAAGTTCCTTTCTCTGAAAAGGATCCGGTGGATCATCCCATTTCACCCTACGCTTCCACCAAGAAAGCTGGGGAACTGATCTGTCATACTTATCATTATCTGGAGAAGATATCCATGGTTTGTCTTCGTTTTTTCACAGTCTATGGTCCTCGTCAGCGACCCGATCTGGCTATCCGAAAATTTGCCCGTTTAATTTTGGATGACAAGCCGATCCCTGTTTACGGTGACGGTTTAACTCAGCGGGATTATACTTATATCGACGACATTATAGATGGTATTTTAAAGGCGATCGATTTTGTTCATGAAGGAAATAAATATGAGATATTCAATTTGGGAGAATCCAGGACCATAAAACTTTCCAAAATGATTTCTACAATTGAAAATTCTCTTGGTATTAAAGCAAAGAAAGAACTTCTTCCCATCCAGCCGGGTGATGTGAAAACTACCTATGCCGACATTTCCAAAAGCAGGAAAATGCTGGGCTACAATCCGCAAACAGATTTTGAGGAAGGAGTAGAAAAGTTTATAAGCTGGTTAAAACAAAACTGAGATATTAAAAAATATTTCCGTTAAACCCGTTGTGATAAGCGACGGGTTTTTTTTATTTGTCTGAATTCGGAGAAGTGAATTTACCAGACGGTTTAAAAAAAA
>JAIORR010000066.1 GCA_021108055.1 Candidatus Cloacimonadota bacterium | reverse complement strand
TACCTTGAAAAAGTTTATAAGTATTTTCTTCTTGCTGAACTTTTTCAACGGTTTTCCACAACATTACCTTCCGAAGGTTATGAACAATTTAAAACTTTCCGAATCTTACATTAAAAAAATACCGTTGTCAGAAGCTTCGGAAAGTAGTAACATATCCAACCATCGAAAAGGTCAAATAGAAAGAATTCCTCTGTGGGTAACCATTTTCAAGGTATTCACTTCCCGGAAACCGTCAGCCCATCGAACTTTATCCAGGGATAAATATGATAACCCGAATTTATTCTTTCGGAAGATATTTGCTTAATATTTTCCATCATTTCAACAATATTTCCGTTTATCATCGTTTCGCTGATCGGGTATTTTATTTCACCATTTTCTATGTAATAACTGTTCTTGGCAACACCACTGAAATCCCCATTATCGCTGGGATTGCCACCACTGAAACGGCAAAGAAGAACTCCTTTTTTGGTTGATTTAATGATTTCATCGAAAGATGTATCACCGGAATCGATAATATAACAACTACCTTGATTCACAGCTTTTGGCAAACCGGTTTTCCTTGAACCGTATAATCCGAGCAGAAATGTTTTCAAAACACCTTTATCGATAATTGTGCTGTTCCTGGCTTCATAACCATCATAAGTTACATAATAGTTAGATGCAAAAACTTCTGATAAAGGTTTTGAATGTAATGTCAATTTGGTGTCTGCAATCTTTTTATCGAGTTTATTTTTGTAAACGGAAACGCCGGTTATTAATGGATAATCTCCCAAAAATCCGGTGACACTTTCAATAATATCATCCATACATTCGGGTGTGATGATCACATTTCCGACAAATTTTTCAGGAATTGAAAATGTTTCAAGTTGCTCGGAAGATTGCTTCAAAAGCCTGTCTATCGAACCACAATCTTTAATAGGTTTTTCCAGATCTTTTGAGAGATAAACCACATAATTGAAGGACGACGTCTTTTTTCCTTCTTTTGTTGTGAACATCACCACAACTTCATAAAGACCTTTATTGCTGTTGAACTTCACTTCATTTGAATTCACAAAAAAACTATTGGAAACAGTAAAATCATAATGAATTCCTTCGAGGATAGTGTTCGGATATGCTTCTTTTGAATACTTCATAAATTCTTTTAACCTGGAATACATTTTATCGATATCCGGTTTTTGCGGACCTGAAGAAAATTCTTTTGCAGGTTGCTTTTCCGAAATATCGTTTGCTTCATCCGGTTTGGAAGATTCAGCAAGTTCGATGACCTGTTTTGCTGCTTCATCGACGGATTTTTTATCTAGAGTGTTGATAGTGATCGAGCCTTTTTTGTTCTTCAGAATTCCCGTTAAAGAAAGATTCGTATTGAAAGTTGTCCTGAAAAGATTTATCTCTCCGGCTGCTACATTGAGTTCGTGTTTTTCACTTTTTTTCAAACTGCATTGCACTTTTTCCGCTCCCGCCTTTAAAAGAACATCTTGAGCATATTGAATTATTTCTATATTTTTCATCATTTTCCTCCGATATTGACTTTACATTTGATGGCAGGACCACCCATTCCAACAGGGATCATTTGTTTTTTACCGCAAAATCCCCCGCAACTCCAGACCATATCATCAGAAACCATTGTTACTGTTTTGAGCATATCAAAGGCAATTCCGCTGATGGTCGTATCCTTGATCGCTCTTCCTAATTTCCCGTTTTTGATCTCATAACCCTTTACAACTCCGAACATAAATTCACTCGTGGAATCTGCCTGTCCATTGGAAGATTGCATCAGGTAATATCCACTTTCGATAGATGCGATCATATCTGCGAGTTTGCTTTTCCCGGGTAGGATCGCTGTATTTCTCATACGAACGAGCGGTTCATCAGAAAAAGCATATGCACGAGCATTTCCCGTCAATTCCATCTTAAAATGATTTGCATATTCTTTTGTATTCATATATTTTTTAAGAACTCCATCCTCGATGATAACAGCATCTTCAGCTAATGTTCCTTCATCATCTATAAAGAGCGGAACAGGACACAATTTTCCAGCAAAATGATTGGCAAAATCAACGAGAGTAACCAGTTCGCTGCTAACTTTCTGGTTGAGGAAATCTCCGGCAACAGAACCGCCTTTCACGATATCAGCTTCCGTTGTATGACCGATAGCTTCGTGTGCCAGAATACCAGCCAGATCAGCATCGAGAATACAATTGTGAACACCGGCTTCAGCATAAATTCCTTCTGATTTCTTGATAAGATGTTCATAATGTTCATCGAGTTTAGGAAAAAGGTCTTCCGGATTTTCAAAATTATCTTCAAACTGTCCGAATCCACCATAAACATCGTAAAGTTCGTAAGGTTGTTTATCCTTCTGAACTGTCATCATTACATAACCGATTGTTCTCGGGATCATCGAATATGAAATCGAACCGTCAGATGTAAGAAGTGATTTTTCCATATCGAGACAACTTATAACGATCGTTCGGGAAGTTAATTTCTCAAAATTTCCTTTGATATATTCATCTATCTTTTTCATAAACTCGATTAGTTCTTTTTGAGATTTCTTTGGTTTAGTTGTTGTGAAGTCATTTTGGGAGTTTCCTTTCTTATTGGGAAGTTCCGGCTTGTTCAACCTTTCCCTCGAATCTATGAACAAAGCATTTTTCGTTGCGGATTCTATGACCTGCTTGATAGTTTTTTCATCGAGTTCCGGGTTGGAAGCAAATCCCCACGCACCTTCCTTGTAAACACGAGCAGAAACACCACCGATAGCAGTTCTGCTGTTACTCATAATATCACCATTTACCATTGTAATTCGAATATTTCTGTTTTCCTGAACGCGCAGTTCAGTGTATTCTGTGAAATACTTCGAATACTTTTTTAAGTCTTTCATTATCATAATTTTATCTCCTTTTATTTTTTTATGTGGAGTGCATCAACCGTGTTAGCGCATAAAACAACACGGTTGTTTTACTCCAAATTTACCTTGAAAAAGGTTAAAAGTATTCTCTTCCCGCTAAACTTTTTCAACGGTTTTTGCTAGCTTAATCTTGTGAAGTCTTTGAGACTTAACAAGTTCATAATCGCAGTAAAACTTCACATCCGGCAGCTGCCGGATTGTTAAGTTTATTCCAACCGATGAAAAGGTTTACTTGAAAGAATCCCTCTGTATGTAAACCATTTTCAAGGTATTTCTCAAAGCAGGAGCTTTAAGTTACTCTCCCGCAATATACATATAGAATCCGTAACTAATCGGTCCTTGCTTTGTTAATTCACAAGGGAATTCTTTGCACTCAA